>JAYUZC010000335.1:0-3994 GCA_043752045.1 Bacteroidota bacterium
CAAAGCAAGTTGGAGTCATGCGAAGCCGATACGCCGAACCATATCGCAACGATAAATGCAACGGCAGCAGTAAGCCGAAACACTCGTCGCGTAAAATGATAGATGAGAATCGTCGCGATCGAGTGGAGGATGAGGTTCGTCTGGTGGAAACCGCCCGGGTCGTAACCACGGAGCCAGAAATCTATCGAGACCGATGAGTTCGTCAGTGGTCGCCAGTACTGGGGGTTCGGGTCAACCCGCCAAAACATACTGATCGCATCAACGAACGAACGGATAGGCGACTGCACATGGATGATCATGTAGTCATCAGCGGTGAATCCGCACTGCGACGAACCCTGCCAAACGAGCACCGTAATGACGATAGCTATGGCAGGGAAAATCCAGTCTTGTAGTCGTGAACTGCGAATCATGTAATGCAAAGATACGGAAGGAGATGTTAGTATCGCACGGTCTTAGCATGTGCTACGATTCCCAATTCCCCAATCCCCATCCGCCACGCCCTTTCCTTCGTATTTTTGTCACAATATGGAGTTTCCTTTACTACTCTCACATCGCAACGGAAGAGGATCGCTGCCAATTGTCATCGGAATGACAGGGCATCGCGATATCCGCACGGAAGATATTCCGCAGCTCAAGCAGCTCTTTCAGGGAGTACTTAATGATTTTTCGACTAAATATCCATCCACTCCATTAATGCTCCTGACCTCTCTTGCCGAAGGCGCAGACCGTCTCGGTGCGGAAGTAGCGTATGAGATGGGAATAGAAGTTATCGTCCCGTTGCCGTTCGCAGAAGATGAATACAAAAAGGATTTTCAAGATCCGAATTCCATTCCGGAGTTCGACGCGCTCCTAGCGAAGGCGAGCAGGAAGTTTGTTGTCCCATTAGCCGAAGGTGTTGATGCACATAATCTTCACGAGCCGTATTTTAGAGATTCACAATACGGGCAGGTAGGCGCATACATTTCACGCTATAGCCAGATACTTATTGCTCTATGGGATGGTAAGCGGCTTGAACTCCAGGGCGGGACATCAAGCGTTGTGCGGATGAAGCTTGAAGGCAAAGCGATACTTGAGGATGCAGTGCAAAATCCGCTCGACCCACCGGAATCCGGTCCGGTCTATCATATCGTAACTCCGCGTTCAAGACATACTGGGACAGAAGGCGAACCTCTTACGCTCAAGATATACTATCCCAAATGGTATGATGATGACGGGGCTGCAGAGCGTTCGAGCTTGCGTATTTACGACCAGATGGAGCAGTTCAATAGTGATTCCGTGTTGCATTCAGGCACACTATCGGCTGAACGTGAGCAAAGTAAAAAGTATCTTTTCCCCGAGCATCACTTCGATGGACTTTCTCCTGCGCTTCGAGAAACGATAGATAACTTCACTCTTGCAGATACGCTTGCAACTTACTTCCAGAAGCATACGTCTCGCGCCTTCAAAGGGTTATTCCTGCTTGTTTTCATTGCCGCATCGTTCTTTGATTTTTATGCACATCTTCTCTATGAAGAGAGGGCAGTCCTTGTCGGGTATTTCCTGACGTTCATTGTTGCGTTCTTATGGTATGAACGAGCGAAGCGGGGGAAATTCCAATCGAAGTATCTCGACTATCGCGCGCTTGCCGAAGGGCTTCGCGTACAGTTCTATTGGCAGTATGCAGGCATAAGAAACTCGGCAAGCGAGTTCTATATGCGTAAACAAAAGAGCGAGCTTGATTGGATACGTTTTGCATTACGTACATTTGCGATCCCTGCCGATGATGAATCACTCTCGAAGGAAGAACATTCAACCGAAAGCCGGATGCATCGCTTGCAGGTAACGCAAACTTCATGGGTTGAAGATCAGGCGAAGTATTACAAGAAGTCGCTCCATCGCGATCATCATAAACTTCATAAGATGGAGCGGAACATCAATTTGATTTTTTTTATTGGTGTAGCGCTTGCCGCAGTTCAACTTTTCCTCGCGCATCCGAATCACTATCTTATCGTAGCTATCGGTCTTGCGCCTATCATCGCTGCACTTATCGGAAGTTACTTAGAGAAGAATGGGCTTGTCGGTCATATAAAACAGTATGAGCGTATGAGTACGCTCTTTCATCAAGCGAACGAATCGATTAAGCGGCATCTTAATGCAGGTAACCGTAAAGAAGCAACCGAGTACGTCCTTGAACTCGGCAGAGAAGCATTAGCCGAGAATGGTGATTGGCTGCTTCATCATCGTGAGCGTCCGCTCGAAGTCCCGAAGGGATAATGCACTAAGGATTGGTCAATTTCGTGGTAAGAAGTGGGAGAAACACTTCGAGTGTGAAGTATCCTTCACCATCCCACTATTTATAGAGAGCAGGAGACGGGGATCGAACCCGCGACGTCCAGCTTGGGAAGCTGGCATTCTACCGCTGAATTACTCCTGCAATAGGCGTTAACAGCCATTATTTACCCCATTTCAAATCATTTTCTACAAGAACAGTTTCACCCAAATCATACCATGTAAGTTTGGTACGAGAATTGCTATTACCCATATATTACTTGCTAACGGAAAGGAATACCAGCAGATAATTGATTCGATTAGGTTTTAGAAAAGGATGAGATAGACGTATGAAAAAGTTAATGTATATATCGATGTTTGTTTTTGGGTCACTTTTGGGTGCAAGTTCACTCCAGGCACAAAACTTTGTTGACCCTGAAAGCACATGGCGAACTGACCTAGTAAAAGCATCAGGAAAAGATACTATTCGTATCGAACGCCGCTCAATGGTTGCGCTTAGCGAAGTAAGTGATACTATCGGTCTTGTCTATCACGAGCCACTTCCTGATAACTTAATGCCGAAGTCAGCGATAGAAATAGGCAAGATAACAATTCAAGCAGAATCTGCTGATGAAATTATAGAAGTACTTGAAGAGAAAGCCCGCGAACTGGGCGCAGACTGGATCGTAGGGTTCAGCGAGCCACGTTTGGCGCATATAAAAGGATACGGTTATTTCTACCGTTCTTCTGCAAAACTTTATAAAGTGATCAATGAGGAGCTAATGCCAGCGCAAGATATTGCAAACATTAGTCCATTACATGAGCGTATTAAAGACCTTGCCTCAGTAATGACGTGGCTCGGTAACTATGTAACAACCGACCAAGAATAGGTCGGTAATAGTGAAAATGGACGACGTCCTATAACGACTCCCCGGAAGCAGTCCTTTCCGGGGAGTCATTATTTTCTCATTTTAGCTGAACTCGGAAACGATTTATTTGTTTTTCTTAAGAGAATTGCTTATATTTGTATATAAGCCTTCGCCACTTTATCTGAAAGTGGCACTTAGTTCAGAAACAATAGGGGCGCTTCGGAGACTGACGTATGTTTCACAAAGGGAGGACCAATTTCTCACACCGCCTGCGTAGATCCCGAAGCGCTGTTTTTTTAAAGGTCCTTGCTATCCCATTCCTCAAATTTATCCACGAATAAAATCATGAAACTTCGTGCCAAATGGCGTAGTTTTATTTGCGTATTTTGCAACTCTTGATGTTTGTTTCGGGGCGTGGCTCAGCCTGGTAGAGCACCTGGTTCGGGATCAGGGGGTCGGAGGTTCAAATCCTCTCGCCCCGACAATTTTTAAGAGTATCCTACACTCCTCCCCTCTAGTCCGAACAGTATATCTTTCCTGCTTGTTAGTAACCATGAAGTGAATGAACCCATTACGATAGTACAAAATACGCTCACCGTTGCTGAAAAAGAACGTCGTGATACGCTCCGTATCAACGAGATATTCTTTTCCATTCAAGGTGAAGGTACCCGTGCCGGCGAGCCATGCGTGTTCGTCCGTCTGACGGGATGTGGCTTGCGCTGCACCTATTGCGACACAGAGTATGCCTTCTATGAAGGTAATGACAAGTCGCTCGGTGAAGTATTGGAGCAGGTACGGTCGTATGGATGTAATCTTGTCGAACTCACAGGTGGTGAACCGCTTGAACAAGAAGCAGCATTTGTCTTCTTGAAGATGCT
>JAYUZC010000336.1:0-9857 GCA_043752045.1 Bacteroidota bacterium
TCAACGGCACGCATTGCAGCGATAAGCTTTTGCGGCGTGGCAAACTTCGTAGTGAATTTCTCGAGACGCTCGATCTGATCGATGTTATAGACAGAGCCAGTACTTCCTGAACATATCGCAAGCGAATCGCGGAGCCAGAGCGAAAGGAGGTGCAGAAATTGTTCGACCGATTGCCGCTTCTCCAAGAACGAACCGCCGCCTTGTCGCGGGATGAGCGAATCTATCTGTGCCATCACTCCTTGCCTGTTCTTCGTAACTCCGGCAAGCATCATCTCAATGACCTTCGCGCGGAGCGTTGCAATATCTTCATTCACAAAGCTCCGTGCCGCAGAATAACTTCCACCTGCAAGTCGTGCAAGGAATTCCGATTGCTCTCTTGGCAAGTTGTCTCGCTCTTGTAATGCAGTTGCAATTTCATCAGGCGAAAGCATATCGAAACGAAGCTCTTGCGTACGCGAGTGAATCGTTGGCAATAGCCGTGCGGGGTTCGAACTTGTCAGGATGATAAGTGTATTCTCATGCGGCTCTTCAAGCGTCTTGAGGAATGCGTTCTGCGCCGAGTCATTCATCATGTTCGCTTCGCTCACCACGACAACGCGCTTCCTGCCTCCGGTCTTTGATTGCGCGAGGCGCATCCGCAGGTCACGAATCTGGTCAACGGAAAGTGTGACTGCTTTTGGAATTTCTATATTATGATAAGGGTCTGCTGCTTTCGTCGCAAGCTCCTCGCGAAGCTTCGCATTCATCTCGTCCCTATCCTTCTCTTTCATGCTGCCTTCGTTGGCAAGAGCGCAGACGAAGACAAGAAGAGGTGAGGTGAAATCGGAAATCCTTCGACAGCTTTCGCAAACACCGCAGGACTCTATACCGCCCGTCGAGGGGTCAGTGCAATTGACGGCTTTTGCAAGCTCGAATGCTGCGGCATCCTTCCCGATGCCTTCGGGACCGGAAAAGAGATACGCATTCGGCAGTTTGCGCCCCACGAGCGCCTGCCGAAGCACATTCTTCACCCGTTCCTGCCCGATAATGTTATTCCACATGGTGCAAAAATACGACAGCAGGGGGTAGACGTTTAGGGATTAGGCGTTTAGTTTTTTGCCCTAAACTAAACGCCTGATAAGCGAACATCTAAACGTCAATTGACGTATTTTTGCAGAAATGCCACCGCTCTCCAAACCAGTCAGGGTTTTCCTTATCGCATCAGGTGCTATGCTCCTTGTGATGATGCTGTTTTATCCGTTCGGATATGACCAGGCGGCGTTCAGCGTCGGGGGCGATATGGTCTTGAAGAACGGCGCAGTCCCCTTCCGCGACTTCCTCGATACGAAACCGCCATTCATCTTCTATATATATTCCGTCGCTCTCTTCATCTTCGGGCATCACGATTGGTCTATCCGCGCATTTGATATACTTTTCCACTTCGCCGCGCTCTTCTATTTTTACAAGGTACTCGTGAGCGTCCTGAAGAACGAAGACCAAGCACTGCTCTCATGCTTTATCTATGTGATACTCTATACAACGAGCGGGTATTGGATGACGGCGCAAGCAGAGACATTCGCCATCATCCCTTCGGTCGTTATCTTCTATCATGCCGAGCGATTTCTTTCCGGCAAAGGTAAACTTGTTGGCAATGCACTTGCCATCGGACTTGCCTCGACAACACTCTTCTTCCTGAAGTCAACACTGATGACAGTGCCGCTTGCGTCGCTGATGTTTCTCTTACTGCGTCAATGTGATAAAAAGAGCTATACATTCGCACTGCTGTCTGTCATTGCAACACTCATATCATCAGCTCTTTATATCTACTACTTATCATCTGTTGGTGCTCTCGGTAGATTTATAGAGATATTCGTTTGGGTGCAGCAGTATGGTGACATTGCACCCTTATTTTCATGGGGTACTATCACGAGTGTTTATATTCAGAGATTTCCCTGGCATCTGGTCTTGATCTATTCGCCGACTTTCCTTGCTGCTGCAGCGCTTTGTCTTTTTATGATTTGGAATGCGAAACGGCAGAAGAGAACACTTACAGATACACAGTATATCTATCTTCATCTCGGTTTCCAAGTGCTCCTTGGTCTCTTTGCAGTTTTGTACGAGCGCAAATGTTTTCCATATCATTACTCCCGTGTCTTCTGGGCGATGACACCGCTTATCGTTGCGGGATTAATAGAAGTTGTCAGCTATATCCGTAGAGTCATCAAACCAAGTTATAGAAAGTATGTGTATGCTCTACTCATTATTTTTACCCTTCCCCCGCTTTACCGCATAGGTTCGCAGCCATTGCGCTGGATGATCGTTGAGCTTGCGGGAATGAGCAGAGCGCAAGTCGTCGAAAAGACTCACGAACGTTACCCGCTTAAGGAAATGCAACAGCTTGCCGAGAAATATTCCCCGACGCTCTCGCCAAATGACAACGTATTCTTTTGGGGCAACCACGTTGGTGTGTATTTCTATCTCGATAAACTCCCAACGACGCTAACGCTTACGAACACCCCTCTTGTAACGAATTGGTCACCACAGCACTGGCAGGATACGATGATGGCGCAACTTCGACGTTCATCACCGAAGCTCTTCATCACCGAGCAAAGGGACTTCAAAGGATTCATTAACTTTACCGAAATGGATTCCTGGGGAAACTTGCAAGCATGGGATAGTCTACGAGTTTATCTTGATAGTAACTACACATACGACGACTCCGTCGGAGTGTACCGGATCTTCACGAAAAAAAGCATGTTGTGAGATCGACACAAAAGCAAGTATTCTCTATACTCTTTTGGTTCGCGATAGCTGCGATACTTTCTCTGATGCTTGCTTATCAGTTCGGGTATGACCAGTACGTATTTGCCGTCGGCGGTGAGAAGTTAGTGCAAGAGAGCGCGATTCCCTTCCGTGACGTGATGGATACAAAACCGATGCTTATGATGTATATCTACGGCTGGGCATCAGCTATTTTTGGATATACCATCTACTCTATTCGCATCGTAGATGTGCTTTACCATCTGGTCGCGCTCTATGTATATTTTCGATTGCTGCGAACCTACTTTGCGAATGAATCTGTCGCATACATTGCGGTAGCAATTTATGCATTGCAATACGTATCAACGGGCGCCGCAGCGACAGCGCAGGCAGAATCATTCGCGTTGCTTCCAACACTTGGTATTCTTTATGCCACAGGAAAGATAGAGCAGATACAGAAGAAAAAAGACATCCTCTACCTTATTACATTAACAAGTGTATGCGCATTCGTGCTTTTCGCGCTCAAGATAACGCTCATAATGATTCCGTTAGTTATTTGTACGTGGAAGATCATTGATGGCCAGCAAAATCGCAAGCGACACTTAGTTCACTTTGTTGGCATGCTAGTAGGCTGTTGCATATTTATTCTATGTCTTCTAGTATGGTTATCAGCAAATGGAGCAATTCCTTTCGTGAAGGAATATTTCGTGTGGCTATCAGATTATAAATTTCATTCTGACACACTCAACAGTTTTACTGTTATAAAAGATTATTACCAGGAGTTTGTATTAAAATTATCGGATACAACTCCGCTCGCTCTCCTACTTCTTGCTTCACTCGGTATATACGTAAGCGTCGCTAAAAAAACATCCTTTTGGGTACATAGAGAATACACGACGTTCCTTGCAATGCTATCAGCAACTGTATGTTTACTCCTTTTCGAGAATAAGTACATCCTCTATCAGTATGGACTGTTCTGGTGGACACTATCTGCGTTTGCGGCTCTCGGATTATACTCCGTCTTCATTTTGATGCGTGAATATTTTGCTCGTCAGGGACATAAAACGCTTAGCATATTTGTTTTCGGCCCACTCATCATATTCGTACTATTCTTCTCACCTATCATTGCGGTATATGACAACCTTCATCAGATAGTTTTTGCTAATGAACGCAACAAAGGTGACTTCATTGAGTTCTTCCGTCCATCAAAGTCCCTCCGCAACGATCTGGATTCGGTTCAAGCAAAGCTTGCCGCTATTTTAATGGAAGAAGACAAAATATTTTTCTTCGGACATCATGTTGGAGTATATTTCCATTCAAATACTCTTCCTGCGACGATGCTGCTCACGAGCGCATTCTTTTCTGCAACCTGGACCCCTATCCGCTGGAAAAAAATATTACTAAATGAGTTGATGACCGACTTTCCTTCATACATTGTTATTGAAGAAAATGATGCCGTGCCAATAACAAATAACTCCCCACTCGACTCGCGTCAACACTTCGAGAACTGGGAAGAGCTCGCTGCATTCACTCATACAAACTATGCTCCGCTTGACTCGACGGAAAAATTTATCATCTACAAAAGAGTACATTGAAGAGTAGAAATGTCATAGTGCTTGTATGTTTGATTTCGTCACTCTTGCTGCTTGTGATGATGCTGTTCCTGCCACCAGGATCAGACATCTATATCTTTTCGACAGGTGGCAAGATGATCCTTGACGGCAAGATACCATACAAGGACTTTATTGATTCAAAGCCACCGGGTATCTTTTATTTGTATGCAGGCATTCATTGGATCTTTGGTCAGGAGCTTGTATCTGTGAGAATTTTTGATGTCTTATATCACATAGTATCTCTTTCATTTTTCTATCTACTCCTCAAATGGTATCTAAATGATACAAGAATAGCTTCGCTCTCGGTTCTTATTTATGCGCTATGGTATGTCTCAAGTGGGATCTGGAGTACAGCGCAGTCAGAGTCGTTCGCACTGCTGCCGACTCTCGTTATCATCTGGGCTGTACAAAAAAGTCTCGTTACATCTTCGCTTAACAAAATACTTTTATATGCACTTGCGGCAGGAACCGCTACAATACTTCTTATAAGTCTAAAATTTACACTTCTCTATCCTGTTGTTTTAGCGATAGGAATACTATTGTGGTATCACAGCTCAAAGAAGGCTGCTCTGTTGTATTCTTTTGTCGTTGGGTTGCTTGTTGCATCATCGGCACTTTATTTCTACTGGTGGCTTGGTGATACCGGCGCGAAAGAGAATTTTGCGCTGATAATGGATTGGCTCGGCGGCTACTCCTCTCTTAACCCGTTCGACGACCTGCGTACCTTCACGATCATCTTTTTCGAAGGGTTTCAGCAGCGACTCCTAACATACTATAGCCCCACCTTTATTGTTTTAGGAGTGATTGGTGTTTATCTCTTCTTCAGTAAGAATAATCTTGACAAAAAAGATACGTTAGTAAGCAGTATATTTTCTACACATCTGTTGCTACAATTAACTGTTGGAATTCTTACCATTCTATTCGAGCGAAAGAATATTCACTATCATTTCAGTCGTTCGTTCTGGGCACTTGCACCATTCATTGCTGTCGCAATTATCAATGCATGGGTAATAGTAGAAGGTTCATGGGCAAAATTGAAAGATTCAGACATCTTCACTCGACTGACTAAACGAATTATCTATCTTGCAATCGTAGTACTACTATTGCTTGGTACACCAATCATTAAGACATACTCCGAAGCATTTTCGTTTATGCTCTTAGACATCACAGGGTATAATAGTGAATCGATCAGCTTTTATGATCATATTGGCGCAGAGTCGCAATTGGACGAGCTCCAGATGTACTTAAGCAAGAATTTGAAATCCAGTGATACATTCTTTACTTGGGGCACGATCATTGGTTTGCATTCTCGCATGAATACCCCCCCACCAACGATCATGCTCTCAAACTTACAATTACGATCTGCGTGGACATCAGATACGCTGAAGAATTTGGTCTTAAGACAATTACAGGCATCCCCACCTGCATATATCATTGTTGAGTCAGGTGATTATTACCCAAATCTCATCGGAACACTCTACGATTCGTACGGCGCGTATCTTGTATGGGAGGAATTTCTTTTGTTCGTTGATGATAATTATGTGCGTGAATACGAAATGCCAAACTTCACACTTTTTAAGCGAATATGACAGGTTTCTCAAAACGATTTAATGCGAAAGAATGGGTGATACTTGGAACAAGCGTACTCTTGCTCCTTATAACCCTTACGTTTCCGTTTAACTACGACCATACGATCTTTATGATTGGCGGAGAGAAGATGGTGCTCCACGGGGGCATTCCATTCCGTGACGTGCTTGATACCAAACCCTTGATGATCATGTATCTCTACGGCTTTTCCTCTGCACTCTTCGGACACTCAATGGTATCTATACGACTTGTAGACCTTGTCTTCCAGCTTGTTTCGCTATATTTTGTCTATCGTATATCAAAGCGGATTTTTAATGATGATGAGATAGCACCATGGTCGGTACTTCTCTATTCATTACTGTATGTTTCATTTGATTACACGGCAACAGCGCAAGCTGAGACATTTGCGCTGCTACCTGCTCTATTTATTACTGATGTGGTGACTCGTGCAATTAAAAATGCAAAGGTAATCAATGTTATACCTGTTAGCATTGCCGTTGCTTTTGCAAGTGTCTTTATTCTATTGCTAAAAGTCTCGCTTGTTGTTATTCCTGTATCACTGCTCGGTTTTCTTCTTTTTAAGAAAGGCATACGTTCTCATATTCACTTTGTTATTTTATCTTTGGGTTTTTCAATAATACTTCTTGGAGGATTTCTCTCCTATCTCTATCTATGTGGAGCATTTGAAAGCATGCTACATGCATTCAAGTGGTTATCAGATTATTCTAACTTCCATAATGCAGACACAATTAATACAGCAGGGACATGGGCACTTCGAGAGCTGCCCCGAAACTTTATACAGGTATACTCCTTTACCGGGTTGATCTTGCTTGGTATGGGTATCTACATTTCGCTCAAAGAACTTCGGATAAAGCAATCAACGAAGTTCTGGAGTGACCGCACATATATCTACCTTTTCTTTACAGTATTTGCGCTGTGCTTCTCGACTATCATTTATGAGAGAAAATTTTGGGGATATTCATTTACACGCCTACTCTTCTGCTCGCTTCCTTTTATCATTTTCCCACTTGTAGAGTTTACGGGCTTCTTTCGCATGAAAGCAACTAAGCCGACTATAACGAAGATGAACATCCCTTATAAGCTAATTGTATCATTGGTTGTCATTGTAATCTTATTTTTCAGCCCTTTATATTCTCTTGCAGATCGAGGGATACGAAGGATAGTTATAGCGTATCAAGAAGAGGACATTTTTCAAGATCTGCACCAAACTGATTGGTTTAACACCATCGCCGATCAACGTGACCTCTCTGATACATTAAAAAAGTTTGTTAAAAAAGATGATGATATTTATATATGGGGTAACCACGTCGGAGCATATTACTTTTTAGATAAGGTCCCACCTACATTCATGATAACATCTGTCATGATCATCTCGCCGTGGACACCTCAAATATGGAAAGAACAAGTGATACGTGAACTTGAAACCAACAAGCCCGACCACTTTATTATAGAGCACTTTGATTATGTTGATATTCTCACAGGTTATAAGCATGATTCTTATATGGGTATGGCCCAGTGGAAGCACCTTCAAAGTTTTTTAGAAAATAACTATGACTCGGTGACGAATACCCATAACTTTAGTATTTTTTCACGGAGGGCAGGTAAATGAGCATTCTAGGTGTTCTTCGTGCCGACAGATTCATTAGAGTTCTCGTCTTTATGATTGGGACTCTGCTCCTGGTTTCGCTATTATCATATCCACACGGACTCGACCAACAGATATTCTCTCTTTATGGCGACATTATTCGTTATGGCGGCATCCCGTACCGAGATGCGATAGAGATCAAACCACCGTTGGTATATTATTTTTATGCTTTGAGCGAACAATTGTTTGGCAACAATGAACTATCAATACGAATTTTTGAAGTTATATATCAAATTGCGACTTCATATCTTCTCTACCGTTTGACACTGAATGTTACAAGATCAAAACAATTTGCACTTGCTACATACATAACCTACATCATAGTACTTGTTATGCAAGGTTTTTGGGAAACAGCGCAGGCGGAAACATTCTCTGCACTACCCGGTCTAATTCTATTTTGGTCGTTGATTAAAGCAGATGATGAGAACAATCTGAAGAAGCTTATGCTCTACGCCGTAGTTGCCGGCTCTACCTTAGCGGCATATTGCTGGTTCAAATATAACTTTGTAGTACTTCTTCCGGCTGTACTGATATTTGTTATCAGTCGGAGATCACCTCGACGAGTATTGTTTGGTGTTTGTGTCTGTATTGGTTTTTTACTATTCTATTCTTCCTACATACTCTATCTATGTTTGAATGGCGCGTTTCAAACATATCTAGAGGTCATGCTTGAGTGGGCGCCTGGGTATGCAGGGCTGAATCCATTTCTCTCTCGCAAAACATTCTCCGATATCATTTGGTTAAATTTCCCCGTCTATTTATTCTATAATTACACAGGTCTTCTTACTATCTCAATGATAGCAGGGATTATTCACGCATCGAAAAAACACAAAGCATTCTTTCATGAAGCGAAGGATAATTTGAGCAGAGCAATACTTCTACTCATTCTTCTGCTTGCTTCGCTCTTTTTTAGTCTTATCCTTGAGCGGAAGTTATTTACTTATCATTATAACCGAGCACTGTGGGCAGCAGCACCATTTATCGTAATTGGGTTGTGGAATATTATCATACTCTTGAAACTCTATTGGAAACGCAATGAATCCGATACATGGATTTTTACTATTCCATCTCGCATCGCTATCGTTGCGGTCGGACTATTGTTGTTATTTTATTCACCCATCCATAAACTCATTGCAGCCCCTATCGAGTACAGTATAGCAGCGCTTGCAGGTGAGAACTCGAAAGAACATCTGATGAAGATAAAGCCGGGAGAATATTATGGTGGTGAGTTTGAAGTTGCAGATTCATTGCGACCTTATTTGAATGAGTCGGATAATATCTTTGTCTGGGGTACGCATATCGGTACATACGACATTCTTGACAAACGTCCACCTGCAAAAATGATAACGACGATGCAAATGGTAGCTCCTTTTACGCCGAAGTCATGGAGAAAAGAAGTTGTCCAACGATTGTACAAGACTAAACCAAAGTTCATTCTCGTGCAAATGGGTGACCCAATACCAAACATCACCGGATCAGAGTTTGATAGCTACGGAAATTATGTACGCTATGAAGAACTGCTCAACTTCGTAGCAGATTATTACTCGATCAAGTTTGAAACGCTCATGTATGTTGTCTATGAACGAACAGAAGAGATTCCCGACGCCCCTCAAATCTCCTTCTGATAGACTCTATACCTCTTATATGCCTTGCCCTGCATGACTTCTGCAGCACGGCTCATTGCCGCGTTGTCTTCAAGTATCCATGATGCTTCGCCGTACTTGATTCCGTTCTTTTGTGCGCGTTCGAGTGTTTCGCGGTAAAGGAGTGCGTCAACACCTCGTCCCCGATACTCGGGCATAACACCAAGCAAGATAATACGGAGCGTATCTATCGCACTCTTCTTCGTCATTAGGTTGGTGATGGCTGTCGGAAGATTCAATACACCTTTGGGTATCTCTTTTCCAGCGCGGAATGCTTGGTTAATGTCAGGAATAGTAAGTGTAAAACCGATCGTCTCTTTTTTACCGTTGGCTTTTACTTTTTCAGCGAAAAGTACATAGTCCGGTTCGATAATCTGCTTAAGTTCACCTGCAAGCATTGCAATCTCATCATCGGTCAGCGGCACTGCACCCCAGTTCTCTTCCCAACCTTTGGCATAAAGTTCTTTAATGAGATTTACTTCTTCATTAAAATGCTTCATATCAAGTGAGCGGATTTTCACATCGCTGCGCTGGCGCATCAAGTCAGTAACACGCTTGAGCTTGGGCAAAAGAGTTTTCTCTGCGTCAAGATGCCATGCAAGCATATCT
>JAYUZC010000337.1:0-3943 GCA_043752045.1 Bacteroidota bacterium
GTTCTGCATTTTGTGGTGAGTCTATGTTCAGCCGAGCGCCAAATGCTTCGCAGGCAACACTGATCGCATTAGTGGGTTATCTTCGCAAGCAAGGGTTCACATTACTTGATGCACAAATGCCGACAGAACATCTTGAGCAGTTTGGGTTATACACTGTAAGTCAAGGACAATACCTCGGGATGTTGGCAGATGCATTAGAAGTTGAAGCTGCCTGGAAATAAAAAGGACGGGTTAAAACCCGTCCCACTATCAAACTTCTTGACTCTGCTCTATTACTTCCCAACCACTAACTTCTTTACCTGTGGCTTGCTTGAGCCCGCACGGTACTCATACATATATGTACCGCTCGGGAGCTGCGACGCATCAAGCTTTGCAGTGTAGCGTCCTCGTGCATACGTCCCACGCACAAGGGACAATACTTCGTTACCTGTCATATCAAGTATGCGTAATGATACAGGTGTATCATCACTTCCGACAGTGAACGGAATATCTGTTGTCGGTGAAAGTGAGATGCCGAACGGATTTGGTCGGTTCTGTTCAATGAATGATGCTTTGGGTGAAGTGGCACTTAAATGTGTATCACCGCATGTCGAGTCAATAACAATCACACCACTCGTAAGCACTGCCTGTACTTCTTTTCTGCCCGGGTAATCAAAACTTTGATGAGCAAGTATCGTTTGAGCTCCCGGTGCGACTCCTTCATGCGCTTTGAAAGTCAATCGGAGTATTGGTGTAGGTTGTACTAAAAACTTTGTCTGATGGTTCAGATCATAGGTTACCGTACCAACAACCTTATCTGTAATAATCGCCGAGCTCCATCCATCTGACTTGAGATATCCTTCTGCTAAGGTCGCATCAAGGAGGTCAGCAACTAATGGGTCATAGGTGATGACACCCACTAAACGATTAATTTGTAGTGTATCAGGTATCGGAGTTACAAGACGAAGATTGGGATAAACTTTATCGCCAATACGAATAGCTACGTTATCAAAACGAAGGTCGGTCTCATACGGACCGCGATCAAGAGCAAGAAGATCGTAGGTAACCTTTAGGCTGTCATCAAGTGTGAACTCTATTTTTGCAGTTCTATCACCTGTTTGTATCGGTGTCGTTGCTAAAAATGTCACACTAAATATACGGGCACTGCCTTCTTCAATGTTGATGATATTCGCGATATTGGCAGTGAAGTCCGCCGCATTTATACCGACAACTTTTACATCGATCGTCGAGAAGAGCCAGTTACCGACATTCTTTAACTCGAATGTACGAGTAAGAGGTGTACTATAAAGTACTTCACCAAAATCAAGAACTGTATCAGGTGTGAATTTCGCTTTTGGCGCTGCGCCCTCGCCGATGAGGAATGTTGTATCGGTAATCGCATCTTTACCTGTTGAGACAAGTCGCGCCGAGAACATACCTGCTGCATTTGGCGCAAAGGTAAGCTCTATGGGCATTTCATTATCTTGCAAATTCGGCAGAACCGAAACGTCATTGCCTATCGGTGTAATACTTGCGAACACACCTACAGGCGGCTCAAGTTTGACCGTACCCGCAATAAGAGTATTACTCCATGTATTAATAAGATTTGCATCCTTGCGTGATGCAGGTGTACCGACACGAACCTTGCCAAAATCAAGTGTGTCTTCGCCAAGAACGAGATTCGGTGATTCATCAAGACCAATAAGCCGGACGATAACTTCTGACTTATCATCAAGCAAGAAGACAAGTTCTGCGTCATGGTAGATCGTAACCGAACTTGGTTCAAAATAGACTGTATAGATCGAGAGTCCGCCAATCGCTATGGTATCGGTTATGTTGCTATCACCATGTACAGCACTTCTCCAGCTAAACTCATTATACTCATCGCCGCGCAAGAAAACAGAATCAGCTCTAAAGAGCCAATCGGTTTTGAGTGAATCATCACTCTTGTTGACAATAAAGAATGAATCTTGCTTGATCGTACCCGCTGCTACTTTTCCAAAATTTATCACACTATCGCTCACGACGGGAATCGGTGCTGCGCCAATGCCTCGAAGCTGTATTGAATCAGTACGTATATCACCACCTTGCGCCCTTAAGAATCCACTATAGACACCGCGAACCGTAGGGTAGAAATCAATCGGGACACCAAGTGTTGTGCTAGGTGCAATAGGTGTCAGCGAACCCACAACAGTAAATACATCGGTTTGCGAGGTGATGCTCGTACTACCGACAGAAAGCGTTATGTTCGACCCGTTTCGGAAAGAAGCGTTCTTTTGAGCATGTGTTTTAACTCGCACCTTCTCAAAATCAACTGCAGATGTAGCAAACTGTACCATCTGTGCTTCTTCGATGCCTTGAAGCGGAATGCAGTCGCTGGTATTATCATCGTAGTACAGACAAAGCGTTGCAATATGCGCCGCGCCTGTCTTAGCATTGGTCATAAATTCAATGTCAAACGAGATGGTAGCGCCTTCAATGATCGTAAACGGAGTATCAATAACGGTACCAAGTGAGGTACGTATAGCCGCTACTCTAAAGTCTGCTTTATCAGGTCCGGTAATCTCATATCGAACGACATTCAGTGCAAGCGTGCCTGAATCGGTAAGAGTAACTGTCTTTGTATTGACGACATTTGATTTGACGATACCAAAATCAAGAATCTTCGGGGTGAAAATACCTTTTGCAACAGCGCCTTCACCAAGCAGTAGAACAGAATCTTTATAGCCGCCGGAAGTAATAAATATCCATGCAGAAGCTGGACCTACTGCAATTGGCTCGAAGGTACCATAAAGAGGTACGGTCTCACTAATATTAACAACCGGGACATTCTTAATAGAGAATGGTCTATCAGAGCTAACCTCTTGGCGTTCAAAGGTAAGCGGGATAAGCCCTGTATTACCCATGTTCGTAACAACTGCTGTAGTTTTTGAACCGATCTTCTTTTTGCCGAAGTCATAGACCTTCGGCGTTATAGACATTTTGGGTGTTATCTCCTCACCATTTAAGACAACTGTGTCACGAGTAAAGTCATCATAATAAAAGATGAAGTAACCGCGTATTGATAATGCTGTCCGCGACCCAGGGTTAAATGTGACCGTAAAATTACGAATCGAATCCGGCTCGACGATGAATGATGTTTCCGACGGTGTGAAGCTAAATACAGAACTTGCTGCACTTCGTATCTCTGCAAGCACAACTGAAATCGGCCAATTCCCTCGGTTGCGAAGACTGACCGTTCGACTCACTTTGTCGCCGCTATAAACCTGCCCAAAATTAATAACCTTTTGAGAGAACTCCGGTATCGGTTTCGCTCCGCGACACTTACATGCGATAGTATCTTTGAGATTATTATTACCAACTATGTAAACAAATCCGTTATAACTTATAGTATCAAGTGGGCTACAGACGGTATAAAGAAGTCCTGTGCTGCCCTCGGTCGTAATCATCGGAAGCGAAGACAAGTTACTCTTACCATAAACAGAATCAGGCGGAGGGAGTGTCTTATAGTTCAGTTGGTTGATAATAAGATCTGCATTTCCGCCATTAAAGATACTCACTGGTAAGGTTTTAGGATACCCTATGCGAACATTACCAAAATCGATAGATTTAACACCAACATTCAAAGTTGGCTCTTCACCATTACCATTAAGCTTTACTATGATAATTTGGCTGGCAGCATCAGTATTTTTTGAATAAATGATGAGTTGAGCTGTTGCAGTGCCACGCTTTTGTGGGGTAAAAATTACTTTGATCTCATTTGCAAGTTCATTCGGAAGTGTGAATGGTGCATTGCGTTGTGAAATATAACTAAATGCAGCAGCATCAACGCCAGTGATTTTTATTGAATCAATCTTTAATGGATCAATACCATAACTTGCGATAGAATCCAAATATGTTATAGATGTTCCAATAGCTACATCACCAAAGTCAATATCCGTTGTTAATTGCCCTTGTTTGTTAA
>JAYUZC010000338.1:0-3933 GCA_043752045.1 Bacteroidota bacterium
GAGCATGAAAAGAAGATGAGAAGAAGCTTAGATACGAAGCTGCGATCCCTCATAAATATAGAAGAGAGGCTAAACAGGTTGATAGATGATGGAAAATTAATTCTTGATACAAATAGTCCTGGACTTTGGGAAAAGCCCGGTAAACGTCAAGCAACAAGAGTAGAACGCTACACAATTGAAGGAGTATCTTTATCATGAAGAAGGCACAATCAATATTTGACAGGATAGCATCTCTAGTCCCTCCGTATAAGCGGAGGTTAGAGCGAAAGAAAATGTCTTGGGCAAGTTATGTACGTTGGACACTAAATCAAGAAGGGATAACCGTCACTGAGTTCGCCAATAAACTTGGAGTAAGTGTACCATATGCTAGTAGAATTGTTCATGGACTAGAAAACGTAACTCTTGAAACGATAAGCAAAGTTGAAGAGACACTCTCAAGAGATACGTTGATGACACCATTTGAAGTGAGGGCAAAGATAGAAAGTGATATGGCATTCAGAAGTTTTGTGATGCCTCAAAAGAGTTTAATGTCGTACGTTATGCCCACAGCAGGGGTATACATGTCATTGACGATAGGTCAATCAGCCCAATTACAAAATTATGATCTACCTAGTTGGCGAACACGAAATGCTAGACGTTTTGGATCAAAACTAGTTGACCAGCCAACTTCATCGACTTGGTTATAAAATAGCACCAATATGGAAACCACAAAAAAGGAAGTAGAATATAACATTGAGGCACAATCGTTTTTTGTATTGTCATTTGCAATTAACGAGCCGACCGAATCAATGCAGTCTATACCTCTACCTATCAAGTTTAAATATAAGGTAGAGCAGAATTTTATGGTTGCCGGCGATCAACATGCTATCTTTATAGATCATGTTATCAAAGCATACCCACTGCTTGATGGCGAAGATGGGGAATATGAAGTGCTCAACATGAAGACACGCTGTGTCTTTGCTATTCACTACGAAGATAAGAGTCTAAAAGAAATTAGAATTAAATCATCGCAATTTCCCGGTCTCATAACCTATTCATTAGGCGTAGTGCGGGGATTGCTTTTTGAGAAAGCAGCTCACACATTCTTAGATATAAACGGCGCATTAATGCCGCCCTTTAATACTGATGACCTTGTTCCGAGCAAGGATGACTTAGTGATTCCATTGGGCGAAACTGCACAGCCGAAATAACGGAATTTTAGGTCTATAACCCCTGTTTTATACTTTCTATATACTCCGACTGCTTCTATAGCGCAAGGTTTTCGGGGTTTTTGGTAAGCGCTATCTGTAAAACCTACAGAATTCATGGCAATCACAAAAGAAACAAAGCAGGCACTCATTGCTAAATTTGGTGCAAACGCGAACGATACAGGCAAGACAGAAGTGCAGGTCGCACTCCTAACCTACAACATCAACGCACTCACCCCGCATTTCAAGGCAAACCCGAAAGATCATCACTCTAAGCGCGGCTTATTGAAGATGGTCGGTCAGCGCCGCTCACTCTTGGATTATCTCGCCAAGACTGACATTGCTCGCTACCGCAAGCTCATCGTTGATCTTGAAATTCGTAAGTAAACACTGGTCGAAGTTTGTTGCTGTCCTAATAGGATCCCTATTAGGACACTTCATTTCTAATGCAAATGGTGTTTCGTATTATGTAACGGTTGTTTATTTCGCTCTCGGAGTTTTACTTATACATCTATTTGTCTTAAGAGCAAATAAGATTAATAGATGGAAAGCGGTTGATGATATTAGAAATCCAGGTATTCCATTCGAAGGTAAAGAGATGAGATACCGAGGCGGTATTTGGGCATATTGGCCAAAGGGATATAAGTTCGGAGTTGGACATCCTTGGTATAAGCCGAAAAACAAACAGCAAGAGGAAGAAAAAGACGAAGACGAAAAACAAGACAAAACTGAATGACCTTCTGCTTCCTCGACATACAATTTTCAATAACAATAATCACTTCAAAACTCCCGTGTGCAAGAAGCGCTTGCACCTGTGTGGGGGGTGATCTAATCAATACTACTCAATGATATATAACATAGATCTCGGCGGAGGCAAGCAGCTTTCGTTCGAACTCGGACGTTACGCCAAGCAGGCGAACGGATCGGTGATGGTTCGTATGGGCGACACGATGGTACTCGTTACCGCTTGCGCCGATACAAAAGCAAAAGACGTGGACTTCTTACCGTTGCAGGTAGAGTACCGCGAGAGACAAGCAGCCGGCGGCAAAATACCGGGCGGTTACTTCAAACGTGAAGCACGCCCTTCAGAGAAGGAAGTGCTTTCGGCGCGTCCTATCGACCGTCCTATTCGCCCGATGTTCCCAAAGACATGGCGATTTGAAACACAGCTCGTTGCAACGATTCTCTCATCAGACGGTGAGAACGATTCGGATGTACTCGGCACAGTTGGTGCATCACTTGCACTTTATATTTCTGATGTTCCATTCCCGGAGCCAATCGCAGCGGTTCGTATTGCACGTCTTAATGGCAATATGATCATCAACCCGACCTTTGCAGAATTAGATGAAGCTGATTACGAATTTGTCGTAGCAGGTACAAAAGATTCTATCCTCATGGTCGAAGGTGAATCAAAAGAAATTTCCGAGCAGGAATATCTCGTTGCGATCAAAGCTGGTGCAGAAGCAGTCAAGACGATCTGCGAAGGCATGGAGCGCATCGGTAAAGAATTCGGCATCAAGACAAAGCGTGTTGTCGAAGAGAAAGTCTATGACAAAGAACTCGACGCTAAGATCGAGATTCTCGCAGCAGCGAACATTGGTAAACTCGCTCGCACTATTCTTGCAAAAGAAGAGCGTTCAGAAAAAACCAAAGCCGCAAAAGATGCAGTGCTCGAAGCATTGAAGGCAGAACTTGGTGACGAGGCGTATGCAACAAAAGAAGCATACATCAAAGGCATCATGTATGATATCGAGAAGCGCGAAATGCGTGAGATGATCCTTGCCGACGGTGTTCGTCTTGACGGACGCAGCACATCGCAGATTCGTCCTATCCAGTGTGACATCGGTATCTTACCGCGTACACACGGCTCGGCACTCTTCACACGCGGTGAGACACAGGCGATCGCAACTGCAACACTCGGCTCAAGCCGTGCAGAGCAGATGCTCGATGGTCTTTCACCTGATACGACAAAGCGTTTCATGCTGCATTACAACTTCCCACCGTTCTCGGTAGGTGAGGTTGGCAGAATGACAGGTACTGGTCGTCGCGAGATCGGTCACGGTAACTTGGCTGAACGCGCATTGAAGAATCTTATTCCTTCAAAGGAAGAATTCCCGTACACACTTCGTATCGTTAGTGATGTTCTTGAGTCGAACGGCTCATCATCAATGGCAACGGTATGCGCCGGTTCACTTGCATGTTTTAATGCAGGTATCCCGCTCAAGAAACCGGTTGCAGGTATTGCAATGGGACTTATTAAAGAAGGAGATCGCACTGCTGTTCTTTCTGATATTCTTGGTAACGAAGATTTCCTCGGTGACATGGACTTCAAGGTCTGCGGTTCACGCGAAGGTATCACCGCTTGCCAGATGGATATGAAAATCAAGGGCATCAGCTTCGAGCTTCTCGAGAAAGCACTCACTCAGGCACGCGAAGGACGCTTCCATATCTTAGATAAGATGGATGCGGCTATTGCAGCGCCGGCTGAGGATCTCTCGCCGTTCGCTCCGCGTATGACGACGATAAAAGTACCGACAGATTGTATCGGTCTTATCATCGGACCTGGCGGAAAGAACATTCGTTCTATTCAAGCAGATTCAGGTGTATCAGACATTACTATTGAAGACGATGGTACGCTTACTATTTCTGCTGTCAATGGTGAGTCTGCAGCGAAAGCAAAGGCGATCATCGAAGGTATGCTTCGTGAGCCGGAAGAAGGCGCAACGTACAAAGGAAAAGTAACGCA
>JAYUZC010000339.1:0-3925 GCA_043752045.1 Bacteroidota bacterium
GTGCGCCTGTGCCCATACCATGGATGATCTCGACTTTATCAACGCTGTGTGACGCGGCGTCAGAAAGAAATTTCTCGACCTTTAACACTCCTTCATCGCCGTAAAGTCCGCGCAAGTCAATACGCGGCGAAAATTGTTCGTCGAAGTAGGTGGATGTTCGCATTGTGCTCCGCGTTTCTTTGCGCGCCTCTGCATTAGAGATGCGCTGAAGCTTATCGGTCTTCATCCGCATGGTCATTGAGCCGAATATCACTTCCGCATCAGTACCTTTGAGCGAGAGGACATCACCAACCTGTCCGGGATTTGAAAGTAACCGAACTTTAGAACCAACTTCTATCGGTAACTCATTCTCAACTTCTTCTTTATTTGTCGCCTCGTAATGCACCGACACTTTTTCTTGAAGTTCTTTGAGTTCTTCTTTCTGCTTTGCGCGAAGTTGTGCAAGCTTCGGAGCTTTCTCTTCTTTAATTGGAGCTTTTTCTATCTCCGCCGCCTCGCGTGCTTCGCGGATCGTGCGCTCGACATAGGTATTGACATTTGAGAGCAGTGCATCCGCTTCCTTCGATGCTTTTGCAAGAATATCTTTGCGTTGCAGGGTTACTTCATCATGCAAACGCTCATACTCCATTCGCTCAACTCTGGCTTTGCCAAGTTCACGCTCTGATTCTGCTTTCTTCGCCGCAACTTCCTGTTCTTTCCTATTGAGTGATTCGATAAGTTCGTCGAGACGTGTAGTCTTAGCTCCTGCCAACACTCGCGCGCGAGAGATTATTTTCTTCGACATCTCATATCGCTCTGCAATATCAAAAGCATGGGATGAGCCGGGGATGTTCAAGCGGAATTTGTAGGTTGGGCGAAGGTCTTCTTCGTTGAATTCCATCGAGCCATTGACAGCACCTTCAGTCGTCTCTGCAAATGCGGCCAGGCGACCGTAGTGCGTTGTTGATATTGTAAACCCACCTTGATTTGTCAGATGCTCTAAGATGCTTTCTGCAAGTGCACCACCTTCTTCCGGTGCTGTGCCGCTACCTATTTCATCAAGAAGTGTAAGTGTATGTTCATCCGAACGCTCGATAATATCTTTGAGCGTCTTGACATGCGAACTGAATGTGCTCAAGTCATCAGCGATAGACTGTGCATCACCAATATCAACGGCAAGTGAATCAAATGTAGGTACGATAGAATCCGGAGCAGCAGGAATCGGCAAGCCGGACAATGCCATGAGCGAAAGCAAGCCCGTTGATTTTAAGAGCACTGTTTTACCGCCGGCATTTGGTCCTGTCAGGACAAGCGTGCGATTCTCTTTGCTCATTGTCAGGTCAAAGGGAACAGTGTTCTTCTCTCCGAGACGCTCAATAAGAAACGGATGTCTTGCGCCGCGCAAGATGAACTGACGGTCATCGGATTTCGAAAAACTTTTTACGTTCGGCGAGTAACAGCTATTACGCATCGCGTAGCGCGTCTTTGAATTGACTGCTTCGAGATGACTTACTGCTTTTAGTGAGAAGCGAATCGCTGGTACAGAGTCGCGCATCCGCTCTGTGAGCTTGCGGAGAATCTGATTTATCTCTCGCATCTCGGCGAACTCCAATGAGCGAAGCTCATTGTTGAGGTCGTTGGTTTCTTGCGGCTCGATGTAGATGGTCTGACCCGTCTGCGAAACAGAATGTATCATTCCGCTTACTTGACGTTTATGCTCTGACTTTACGGGTACAACAAAGCGACCGTCGCGTTGGGTAACAAGGGCTTCTTGCAGGTAATCTTCTGCGCTGTATTGTTTGACGAGAGCGTTCAGCTTCGAGCGGAGACGCTCTGCTGTTGCAATGATCTCTCGACGAATAGAGCGAAGCTCTGCGCTTGCAGAGTCTTTGATGTTTCCAACTTCATCAAAGACAGAATCAAGTGCAAGTTCGATAATTTTATCTTCAAAAAGGTGTATCGCTGTCTTCCAAAGAGTCGGTGCGTCTTTTGTCCGTCTTGCAAAGAACTCGCGGATGGAGCGCATCATGCGAATTGACTCAAGAAGCGGAAGTCCGTCATCTTGATAGATGGTGCTTCCTTCTATTTCTATCTTATGAAGCGTCTCACGAATATCATGAAGACCGCCAAAGCTCGGGGTTTCACCTGCGCCGAGGAATATGCGAAGCTCGTCTATCTCCGCAAGGGAAGTGAGTATATCTTCAAGTTTTTGCTTTGGTACAAGTTCGTCAGTTACCGCTTGTTTGCCAAGCAGACTGTATCCGAACTTGAGATGACTTGTGACGATCTCTGCAAACTCTAACTTCTCCGCGGCTTTACGGAAAGTATGAGGTATCTTATCGTAGAATGACCGCTTTGCAGCGTCATCCCACACAAAACGAATATCGTCATCGAACTCTTGGTTAGCGGACGTTAGCATTACTTTATCGGAGGAGGTTCACTCGTATCGATTGGCAGCATCTCTTCGAAGACATCGCTTTCGTGTAGCTGGGAAAGCAACGGACGAAGTTGTGATGCAATGAGTGCTGTTGTACGTATTGTGAACGGATAGACTATTGTCGATTGAACATCTTGCGTAGCAGGGAAGCCAAAAATCCTTGCAAACGAAAAGATAAGTCCGAGAATAAGCGTCATGCGAAGAAATCCGAATGCCGCACCGAGTATGTTGTTCGCTCCGGCAAACAGACCTTGCTTTGGTTTTATCTTCCGCTCAATAAATGAGCCGATAAAATACACAATAAAGAACAAGATAAAAAAGCCAACGATTGGATGGATGTACTTTGCGCCAATACCAAGTGCTTTACCAAATGGCGTTCCGAAGAGCGTAGCGATGACGATAGCACCGACGAGCGTTACGAATCCCATCAGAATACCTGATGCGCCTTTTTTCCAACCGCGCCATGTGGCGAAAAGGATAAGTGCGCCTGCTACAATATCAATTCCAGTACCCATTATTAGAGCGAAGAAAGTTTTGCTTTTACGATTTCCTGAACGATCTTGCCGTCCGCTTTTCCCTTGAGTTCTTTCATCAAGACGGGGATAACTTTGTTCGTATCCTGCGGTCCTGCTGCACCTACTTCGGCGACAACTTCGATTACTCGCTTCTCGATCTCTTCAGAGCTCATCTGTTGGGGAAGATAACTTGTTATGACATCAAGCTCTTCCTTCTCTTTTTTGGCAAGCTCGGGGCGATTGTTGTTTGCAAATAGCTCCATTGCTTCCTTACGCTTCTTTGAAGCGGTAATGAGTATTTTCATCACGTCATCGTCGGTGAGTTCTTTGCCTGAACCGCTTTTTTCAAATTCAAGAATACCAGCACGCAACGAACGCAAAACATCAAGTTTACTCTTCTCGCCGGATTTCATTGCCGCTGTTAGGTCGGCAGTAATTGTATCTTTTAGTGTCATGAATCTATAAAATGTTGAGAGACTATAACAGGAATCCCCAATCAGAAGTCACCACTGTTTTTACATCCCGTTTGGTACCCTTATGACTGCTCCATTCACGGCTTTTCCTTCATCACTTGATAAGTAGTAGCAAAGCGAGGCAATATCTGCGGGCTCTGTCCACTTCGGGATGTCCTCTGGTACGCCCCATTCTTCGTTGGCTTTGGTATGAATGACAGTAGGCACGAGGCAGTTCGTATTTACGCCATATTCTTTTGTCTCAAGCGCAAGAGTTTGTGTCATTGCTATCACTGCCGCTTTTGCGGCAACGTAGATAGCTCGTTTCGACTCGGGCTTCAATGCTGTTTCTGCACCAATGGTAATGATACTTCCTGAATTATTTGCCCTCATCATCTTCGTCACATATTTTGTGCAAAGAAAAAGGGAAGTGACGTTGATATCCATCATGAAGCGGAAGTCCTCCATCGTAACTTCATCGAGTGGAGCTGACGGCTTGAGTCCGCCTATAGTTGCGACGAGCGTACGAGGTGCGCCGAATT
>JAYUZC010000340.1:0-3918 GCA_043752045.1 Bacteroidota bacterium
GTAACTGGAGTAACAGACAGTCTGCCCAAGCGGATTAGAGCCATATTTTGAAGTTCTTTTTTTGCTTTGATCTCGGTAAGAGTTACTGGCTTTTTCAAAGTTTTTTTGAACTTGACGGTTCTCGAATACCAAACCGGTTTATCCGGGGTTGACTTCGGGTCAAAGTGGTCATCGGCGGAGTCAAATGCAGTCGGGTCAGGATGCCCTTCACTTGTTATCTCTGCGATACCATAAATACCGGGGACTTCACAACTTGAGTGATAGTAAAAAGCAAGGTCACCTTTTTGCATCTGGTCGCGGAGCGAATTACGCGCCGCGTAGTTGCGTATCCCGCCCCAATCAGTCGAGCCGTCACGTTTTAAATCCTCAATAGAGTAGCACGTTTCCTCAGATTTTAAGAGCCAGTATTGTTTGGACATATTAAGAATATTCGATGTTTCTTCTGCAAAATTAACTACATTTTCTTGTTAGATGACTAAAGGTACAACAGTTTTTATTACAGGCGCATCAAGCGGCATTGGCATGTCCTGTGCTCGCAAGTTTGCAGAAGAGGGTGCAAACCTGCTGCTTTGTGCACGCCGCAGTGATAGATTGGAAAATCTCAAGAACGAACTGCTTGCACAATATCCTGATATTCGCATCCATATCTTCTCGCTTGATGTGCGTGATAACGATGCAGTAGTTAGCGCACTATCTTCATTGCCCGATGAGTGGAAACAAATAGATATCCTGGTCAACAATGCAGGTCTCTCGCGAGGGCTTGATAAATTTCAGGATTCATCCTTAGAGGATTGGGAAGAGATGATAGATACCAATGTGAAAGGTCTTTTGTATATTACGAAAGCTGTCGTTCCAGGGATGATAGAACGAAGAAAAGGGCATATTATTAATATAGGTTCGATTGCTGGCAGGGAAGTCTATCCAAGAGGGCATGTGTACTCTGCTTCAAAACATGCAGTTGATGCCATTACCAAAGGGTTACGGATGGATCTGGTCGATACACCCCTTCGTGTAACCACAGTTGATCCGGGACTTGTCGAGACGGAGTTCTCCGTCGTTCGTTTTCGAGGTAATGAAGAAAAGGCGAAAGCAGTCTATCAGAACTTAGTACCGCTTTCACCTGATGATGTTGCTGATGCAGTCGTATGGGCTGCTACACGCCCTGCACATGTACAAGTAGCAGATATTGTTTTGTTTCCCACAGCACAGGCAAGTGCTGCGGTTGTCCACAGAGGATAAATTGTTATTCAATTGGTAACATTCTTGCAATGGATTGTGATGTATCCATAACATCATAGTATTACTCACTTAGTAATTTCGTTACTCTTTATTCATATACGTAACGACCTCCATGGCAATCTCATTAAGTTCAACGATCAAGAACGGCATATTCAATGTGTGGAATAAATATATATCTAATTCACCGGCACGGTGGGAGGAGATGTACCGTTCCGGGTATTCATTGAAACTTGATTGCCTTGACCAAAGCCCTCGGCACTACATTGTTGCGGGCATGATGACTGACCTGTTGCAAAAACCTGCACATGTTCTTGATGTTGGATGCGGAAATGGCACGTCAGTAAAGTATCTTCAGCATAATATGATTTCATATAAGGGGATTGATATCTCCGATACAGCTATTGGCGAAGCAACAAAGCAATATGGAGGCGTTTCGAACGTTACGTTTGAAGTTGGACATTTGAACAGTAATGGCTACCATTCAACGTATGATACGATTCTCTTTAATGAAGTTCTGTACTATCTCCCAATTGATGAGGTCAGACCTGTCGTAGAGCGTTCATTTTCTTTGCTTCAAGCAAATGGGGTAGTTATTATCTCCATGTCGGAGAATCTCAAAGCCAAACGTATCTGGAAAATGATAGACGAACTCTGGGAGTCCGTCCATCATATCAAACTTGAAAGCAAAGTTATCGGCAGTAAGTGGACAGTGAAGGCATATCGTAGTCTTGCCACTGTGTAACTATGACTCTTGGTCGTGCTTCTTTCGTAAACCAAACCCAAGCCCTACAACTAACCCAATAATAGCAATTATATTTGCTCCGAGCGATATACTTCTGCCGGTTTCATACGCTTGATCATGGTATTCCCACAGAATGGTATGCTCTCCTTGGGGGAGCATGAATGCTCTGAAGGCATAGTTAGCACGGTAGAACCCTGCCGGTTTTCCGTCAATTGTTAACTGCCAGTTGGGATACCATGTGTCGCTGAAAAAAGCGAACCGATTTCCGGTTGTCTTCGATTTCATTTCAATTCGTTCGTTTTCATACTTTGTGATTGTGATCGATTCGAGAGAGTCATTTACCGGCTCGCCAGCTACTGCGCCTATACCTTTTGGCTCTTCATCTAAGTACACAACATCACGCGGATTGAAAGAGCCATCACGCATTGCTTCAAGCGCGGGGAGTGACTGCTTTACTTCATAACGATTCACAAGAAATACACGTGGCAAAACCTGAGGATTTTCCCATACAACAGTTGGCTGCTGCTGTTTTCCGTCTTGGCTCTGCTTTTGCTCTTTTGAAATAAAGGCTGGAGTAAATCTTCCCGGAACAGTATCAATGCTGCCATCAGCAATGATATACTTTGTATTAAGCAGATTCCACATCTTCGGATTAAAGATGACCTGTCCTCCGGCATTACCAGTCACATCAACGACATCTTGGAATTTGCGAACTTTCGCGGCATGATAACCAGCAATTGTTTGCATACCCCAAGCAGCGGGCAGGTTCGATGTTGATTCATTCAAATCAAGCACTCGGTAAAGAGATTTATCTTGCTTGATAAAGTCAACGTAGTCATGTCCTCTGAACATGTCATTAAGGTCAGCTTCTGTAGTAACCTCGAAGGGTCTTCCGCCGACACGCCAAAGATCTATTACCGAAAGTAATAAAACACCGCCGAAGACAAGCGACGCACTAAATCGTTTCCCTTTGAGATAAAATGAGAGTAAGCCAAATGCAAGTGCGCCGATTATTGTACAGATAAGAGCATCGTTAAGAGCAGTATTCACTGCAAGATCTTTGATGCTATCAGGGTATTGCGCGATCGGTTTACCACTTGCAGATATAGAGCTTCGTAATGTACTATCGAACGATGAACGACCCACAAGGAAGATAACAAAGAGTCCGGCGCAGAGATACATTGCCCAGGTTGAAAATTTAGTGAGCGAGTTCTTTAACGAGGAATCACTTTCTTTTCTTGCTCGCATAATATGTTCTAAGGCAAGCGCAGCAAGGATCGGGAATGAAAGCTGCATCATGATGAGAGCCATCATCGGCGCTCTGAATTTATTGAAGCTTGGGAAGTACTCGAACATTGGTCGGTAAAGAACAGAGAATGTACCACCAAACGAAAGGAGCAAACCAAAGAGAGCAGTGATTGCAAGAGGTGCAATCAATCTGTCTTTCTTCCAGAGGGTAATAACTGCAATAAGTGCAAGGAAGAAGACAATGATACCTGTATAGTTAGCGGCATCAGTACCGAGCATCTGTCCCCAATATGTTGGCACTGATACTTCCTGCCCGCCAACTTCCGGTCCGTTGTATGGAAGTTTACCGAACCCATACCAACCGGGAACGACAAAGGTTATCATTTCGGCTGGGGAGAAGGAATAGGAAGTAGCATATTCCCAATCAAGACCGGCTTTTTTATTCTGGTCTGTAAGTTTCGTTGTTGGGTCGCCGTCTTTAGAGCGTTCAACTAGTGGTGATGCTCCGCGAATCGAGTATTGATCATAACCAAGTGTTGCCATGTATCTATCAGCACTCATTGAAAAGGCAAGCCCTGACATCAGGACAGTAATCACACCGGTCCTTACAAATGACGAGAGATTCCGTTTTCCAACGAGATCACCAACTAACCATGATACAAAGTAGATGGCAATAGCAAGAACTTGAT
>JAYUZC010000341.1:0-3890 GCA_043752045.1 Bacteroidota bacterium
CTACCCCTATCTATGACATAGTGAATTCAACGATCATTAAACGAGCTTCACAATCAGAACCACTCATTGTACCCGAAGGTGCTGTCATAGTCACAGGTACTCGCTCCATAGGAGAGAAGTCATCATTTGCAAAAGTGCAAGGGCTTTCGCTTTATGCACCTATTATTATAAAATATCGGGATGAAAAGACCGATGCACGAACCACATTAGAATCTGCTCTTCGTTAGTAAACAAGAAAGTCCGCTTATGCGGACTTTCTTGTTTATTATATATGACTTACTTCCACGGATTTGAAAATGCCGGATTCGTCATAAACTTTGTATCCGTAAGTGACTTCAAGAAGGCGGCAATATCAGCAACATCTTGATCAGACAAATTAAGTGGCTTTATAAGGGCATCTTGATTGGTATTATGTGCCCCGCCTGTGCGATAGTGTTTGATAACTTGCTCTAGATCAACAAAACTACCGTCATGCATGTACGGAGCGGTTACCCCAACATTACGGAGTGTCGGTGTTTTGAAAACACCGTCATCACTGGATTTCTTAGTAAATGCACCAAGACCTTTATCTTTCTCATAGTACTTATAGAGACCATTGCTATGCATCTTATTATCGGTAAAGAGCGTACCAGAGTGGCAGCTTGCACAGTTCGTTTTTGTCTTATCTAAGAAGAGAGCGAGTCCGCGTTTTGCAAAATCGTTAAGGGCTGCCTTGTTTCCTCTACCATAATCATCAAACGGGCTTTGATTGCTTATCATTGTACGTTCAAATGCTGCAATAGCTCTTGCAATACGAGGAAGGGTGATAACACTATCGCCATAAGCTTCTTTGAAAAGTTTGCTATACGTACTACGTCGAACAAATGCGTCTGTAGATGAGCCAGAACCACCCCGCATACGCGTAAACAGGAGTAACGTATCATTATTTGTTGGCTTTCCGCCATAAGGGCTTTCTTCTGTTTCTTTGGGTCTATCAGAACCGTTACCCATTTCTTTTGGATGAAGGATTGGGGCGATCGCGTGATCTTCAAGTGTTTTAAAACGCCCGTCCCAGATCAAATGTGAGCTAAATGCTACGTTGGCAAGAGCCATAGCATTTCTATCGCCCATTTGCCCATTCACGCCTCTACTAGTTGGGTGACCTTGATCTGCAAATCCTTGACTCGGTGCATGACATGAGGCACACGATGTCGAGTTATCAGTACTTAGAACTTTATCATAAAAAATATATCTTCCGAGTAATATCTTTGCTTGGTTTGGAGGGTTGTCGTTGAAGTTATCTATGACAGGCAGTCCGACACTGAACGGTATGACCGGGTCGTCTGGTTTGTCAGTGGGGTTCTCAATGCCAGTTGTAACATCAGTAGGGATAGAAGAGTCAGCCTGTTTACAAGCCGTAGTAAAAAGCATTGTACCGCATAATAACATCATGCAGTAACGGGAGATAAGAGTCTGCATTAGCTACTCCTTTTGAAGGTTAAGTGAAAAAGTGTGAACAGTATAACCTAAAAACACTCTCGACCCCCAAAGGTTACATCGCAAGATGCAGATTTTTGAAGATTTATTTTTGCCTATGTCAAAAATCGCGCAATAACGAGATTTCCGTTATTATTTTTTTCAAATAGTACCTCTTCGGCAAGGGATCTAAGCAGAAAAACACCCCGTCCGCTCGGGACAAGGAGATGTTCTCCGTGTGTAGGGTCAGGCAAAGAATCAGGGTCAAACCCCTCTCCTTCGTCACCAATAGTAACGGTTACCCCATCTTCTTTGGCTAAGAATGATATACTAACATGCTTATTTGGGTCAAGCTTATTCCCATGACGGATAGCATTGGTAACTGCCTCACTGATAGCAAGAAGTATCTCGAAACGTTTGTTTTCTGTAAGCGGGATGCGTGCGAGTTGATGTCGCGACCACTCATAGACATGCTCAAGCATCTCAAGAGAAGCAGGAATACGAAGATCAGCTTCAAACGAATGTTCTGTCATTGTCTTGATGTATATGCCAATCTTTATAGAGTGTAAGGTCATCAATTAGTCGAACAAGCCGAGAATTCGCTTCTTTGGTACTCGAGAGAAATTCACTTGTCGATATTTCATGGTCGTTTTCGATAAGCTCTAATTGCAACCGTATCTTCTCCAACGACTCCAAAAAGCTTTGCTGCATACGTTCATACCCTTGAGTACTGGGTCCCTCACGTTTTAGAACAGTGAATATCTTCTTAGCAAACGAAGCATGGAATGTGAGTTCATACAGCACCGGGGATTCCGGTTGAAGCGCAGAAAGGATACTCTGCATCAACTGCGGCTCGTTGAGTTTTTCGGTTGGTACTGAAAAGAAGAATGGATGTTCGCTCATGATTTAATCATTGGGTAATATCTTGCTAATACCTTTAGGGTATTTTTGCTATGGTTACGAACGACACAACACTCTCACCATCTTCGGCGGCTCACATGCCGAAGTACTCGCCCCAAAGCGAGTAAGCTTACAGGAGGACAACACGAGGGTCAGGTACGGGCGCAAACATTGGAGGTTGCGTCTCTTCCTGACCCTTGTTATTCTCCTTTAGGAAGCACTAATTACTCCAAGAAGCTCATTGCCGTATTTCTCAAGATGCTCGGGCGACATATCGCTTGCAAGTGCCTTGAGTGCGTCAACGTCTGCGGGCTTTGCCTTTACAATATCTTCAAGCTGTTTATTATTGAAAAGTATGTATGGCTTTACTTTTTCTTCACGTGCTTGCTGATTGCGCCATTTGCGAATGTTCTCATAAAGCCCCATCTGTTCAGGTGCCAGATCAGGAACATGCTCCATCTTTGGTTCTTTCTTTTCACGTACCGGTGCTGCCGGACGTGTCTGAAGTGCGCGGGGACGGTCTTCGTCATACCCAATAATCAGATTCCAACCATCTGCAGAATGGGAAGCAGTCCATTGATTAATACGCTTATTCTGCATGAATGAGTTAACTGCCTGTTCGCTTGCATCGTCAGTGATGCGAAATGTTTTCACGTGAAGTGCCATAACGTCTAAATATATATTAGAGTGAATGAGTAGTATGTTTCCTCGGTGCATCATTATCGGGACAATCCCGACCAGCACCGACGGACAAAGACAACAACAAGAATACCTATCAAGAATCCATCAATATGGGCAAAGAAAAACCTAACCATCCATTTTGCCGTTCCTTAGCAAAAGAACTGGTATTTTTGCCCAAGTAAGTTTAGCATAATTCGCACAATGGCAACACAAACGAAAAAAGTAGAAACCCGCAAAGTAGTGACACCTGATACTTCGCGTAGCATTGATGATATGATACCAACGAAAGCTCGCGGTCCGCTTGCTGCGGTCATACTCATGGTCGCACTTTTACTGTTCTTTGGTAAAGCTCTTAGCCCGGATAAAACATTTAACGCCGGCGATAATAAAGCAAGTGAGGCAGTGCTTCCTTATCTCAATGCCGCTCAAGACGCCGGGCAGGACGTACCGCAATGGATACCGAACATCTTTGCCGGAATGCCTTCGTTCGCATCATTACTCTCGACGGGAACACGTTCGTACGACGTACTTTACAATACGTTTAACATGGTGCGCAACGGGGCAAAGACACTCGGTGGCGGAAGCGATGCCTTTTTCATGCTTTTCCATTATTTTATCTTTGGGTTTGGTGTCTATCTGTTCCTCAGGTCAACGAGGAAAACTTCTTGGATCGTGGGTCTTTTCGGCGCGTTTGCCGCAATGCTCTCAACATGGATATTAACCTACGCAATGATAGGCCATAATACAAAGGTGTTTGCTGTCATGTGCTTCCCATACATCTTACTTGCACTTGAAAAACTACGCAATGGTGACTTGAGATGGCATCATCTTCTTCTCTGGGCGTCTGTTCTCGG
>JAYUZC010000342.1:0-3888 GCA_043752045.1 Bacteroidota bacterium
TCTCATTTCTGATAGCGAGAAACCGCTTGCTATTGCAGGTGTGATGGGCGGGGGCAATTCGGAGATACATGAAGCGACGACTGACGTGCTTATCGAGTCTGCATATTTTAATCCGTCATCTATCCGTCGCACAGCGAAAGCATTAGGTCTCTCGACCGATGCCTCATACCGATTTGAGCGCGGCACTGATATTGATAATGTTATCTACGCAGTTGATAGGGCAGCAGCACTCATGGCAGAGCTTGCAGGTGGGGAAGTGCTCGCGGGTATCGTTGATGAATATCCTAATAAAATAGCACCAAAGACATTTAGCTTCCGTCCGTCGCGTGCAAAGATGCTTCTTGGGATGGAAATAGTCGACGGACATATCGAAGGAATACTTACATCACTTGGTATTACAGTTGAGAAGACGAGTAAAGAATTATGGACTCTTACATCGCCGAGCCACCGGGTTGATCTTGAGCGCGAGGTTGATGCTATCGAGGAAGTAGCGCGTATCATCGGCTATGATAACATTCCGACGAACTCGCGTGAATCATCATCGCTCGAACGTGAGCGTAACGTGCTTCCTGTTCGTCAGTTTAACTCAACACTTCGCAATTATCTCATTGGCATAGGTTTTTCCGAATGTATCTCTACCCCAATGCTTCCGAAGAAGACGGCAGAGATGTTCGGAGCAATGCCCGTTGAAGTGATGAATCCGCTCACTGTCGAACTTGAGGTGATGCGTACGAGTATCATTCCAAACTTGCTTGATATTGCCAGACGCAACGAACGCTTCGGCGCATCCGGTCAGCGTATCTATGAGATGGGTGATGTCTTTGCCTATGACCAGAAGAAACAGCTAATCGGGAATATCGGGCAACGTACCCAGTTGGCTATTCTCATTAAAGATGTGCAGGAAGAGAAGTCGCCGTATAATGCGAAAGAACTTCGAGCAGATGTTTATACGCTTCGTTCAGTTATCGAGCAGTTGCTTGCTCGTGTCGGCATTGCCGATTCTGTCTGCGAGGTAACAACCGACTCTTCAGCTTCATATTTTGTAGAAGGGACGATGCTGACGTTCAAGCAAGGGAAGAGTGTTGTTGCAACGCTTGGCGAACTTTCATCAGAGCTTGTAAAAGAATACGACCTGCGTTCTGCGCCATACGTTGCTGTCGTAGATTATGCGTTATTGCACTCACTGGCCAAAGAGCGACGCGAGAAGCCACGCCAGATAACTCCGTTGCCAAAGTATCCTTCGCTTGAGCGAGATTTCGCTCTTGTGCTTGCATCAGATATCACAGCCGCAAGACTTCTCGATGAAGTGCGAGGCGCATTGCCGAAAGAACTTACTGAAAGTGTTCGTCTCTTTGATGAATTCCAATCGAAGGAAATGAAAGCCGCAGGCGAGAGAAGTTTAGGCGTTCGTATTACCTTACGCTCAAAAGATAAAACAATGGAGGACGAAGAAGTGGAACGCATTACGACAAATGTGGTTACTACTATCACGAAGAATTTACACGCACGACTTCGCAGCTAAATGCCAGAACTCACACGAAGCGAAGCAGAGATACTCGGAGCACGCGAATCGCTCGCACGTGCCTTTGCACGGCTCGAAAAACTTGTCGCACACATTCCCGAAAAGATAAAAGGCTTTGAATCCGTCGCATCGGAAGCTAAAGCACGTTCGGCAGAACTGCAAGAGCTTCTTGACCGCGAGCGCGTCATCAACGCACAGCGCGATTCACTTTCCGAAAGTACGAAGGATGAGATAAAAGGATTGCTCACCAAAGTAGAGCAGCTCGAAGCCGCTTCAGGCGATGGTGATGACCGCGTTCATGCAAAAGAGCAGACCATCATCGAGCTTGAAGCAATGCTCGCTGATTTCCGCACCGAGACAGCGCTCAAAAATGCAGAGATAGAGCGCCTGAATGCGGAGATAACCTCTTCTAAAACAATGAGCGAAGAACTGCTCACGAAGCTTGATTCATTGCATGAGGCAAATACGAATTTGCAAGGACAATGTCTTCGTTACGAAACGGAGATAAATCAGATACTTGCAACAGAGAATTCGTATGCAAAGAAGCTATCGGAAAAAGAGAAAGAAGCTATTGTTGCGAAGATAGATACGATCGTTGGGAAAATAGACTCACTTTCAGGCATGAACGGAGTTCATTCACACTAACGCCCATTACTCATCACCCATAACTCATCACTTCTCTTATGGCAGACTCGGTAAAAGTAACGATCCTCGGAGTTGATTATGCTCTTCGCACGAACGACGAGCCGCTCCTGCGAGAACTCGCTGAAGAGATAGACACAGAGCTGAAAGACCTTCAGACAAAACTCCCGACACAGCCGCCGGCAAAGCTTGCAGTGCTCAACGCACTCAATAATGCAGAGCGCAACGCGCATGCACGAGCAAATGAAGTCCGTGAACTTGAGCGTTTAACAGAGGATGTGGATGGATTAAGCGAGAAACTTGAAAAGATACTAGGATAATGTTTTACATCCCAATACTATTCGCAATAAACCGTAACCCAAGATAGACATAAGTTGAATTCACGGGTTGTGGTCTGTTCATGTCGTCTTCCAAACGTTCGGTGCCGAAGAATACATCCATTGTTGATGCTTCACCTTTTAACTCAATGCCTACTTCCATACGTGAATCTGTGAGGATAGTTTTTAGCCAGTTATAAGAAGCAAATCGAAACTGTGGTCGGAAATACGCTCCGATATCTTTGGCATTATCGAGATAGCCAATGTTGACCTTCGCGCTTAACTCTACCGAGAAATTCAAGTCAGTAACTGATGCTCCGGAATCTGTTAACTCGAATGGGTATCTGTAATCCTGTTTATAAAGATACATATCGAGTTGTGCAGATGTCGAGGTGTTCATATCAAAAAAATCAAAATCCCGTGCGACGTATTTCCCCATGAGCGAGCCGTAGATGAGCGTTCGCTCTTCGTTCGCGGCGACTACCTGTTTATCGAGGTTATCTATATCATGTTTGCAGCGGTGGACGTAGCCGAGATGTAGCTCGTTCGTGCTATCGAGGCGTAAGCCATAGAAGAGTCCTTCCGTCCAGAAGATAGCGCGGGGATTGAATCCGATGTCGTTATGAATATCCGAGAGCACATCAGCGTCGCCTTGCAGATAGAACATAGAGTTCTCGCCCTCGACAAACTGAATGATACCGCCGAAGCTCATGCTCCAGGCAAATCGCTCATCGGTACTGCCGAACCCGCGAGCAAGATTACCCCACAGTCCGTTTTGCCGAAGAAACTTCGCGCCTTTGGTTGTATCCTTTAGGTCACGGAATTTCGGCGCAAGAATAAAACTCCGCGCAGGAAAAAGCGGTCCCGCAACCGATGCGGACGCGATGAGGAGGAAGAGCGATGTGATGAGTTGGCGCATAAATCTAATAGCCTTAGCTCCGTTAGGAGCGTAATATCGGTAGCGCAGTGCATAAGCACTGGGACAGATGTACCGCCACCGACCCAAAACCCCGTAGGGGCGACATGTTAGCTCGTTTCGTAAAATACATATCTTTCATCATATGGAACATCAAATGCTTCCAAAAATTCGACGTATTCTTCCATGAACGTCTTCTTCTTATGATGCTCCTCTTGGTTTTCAATATATTCTATGACGTTTTGTCGTTGCGACTTCGAGTAACTAAATGCACCATATCCCTCTTGCCATGCAAATGACGGCATCTTAATCTTTTGTTTGATAAATGTTGCCGTGTTGGCTTTGATGTCTCTGACGATATCGGATAATGAAATCTTTGGATTCAAACCAATAAGCATGTGTAGATGATCGGGCATTGAATTAATAGACAGCATTTTGCAATCGTTGCTCTTTACAATGCCTGTGATGTACTTATGGATTTCTTCTTTATG
>JAYUZC010000343.1:0-3856 GCA_043752045.1 Bacteroidota bacterium
TAAACCTCTTATCCCCCACGAACCACGATAGACGAGCCACGAAGCACGAAATCGGTGTTTGTGTAAACTTAGTTGATAGGAAAATCAATGAGTTAGCTACCCATGTTGGGAAAGGATGAAGGCGGAATGATGAAGGATGAATTAGGGAAAGATGGCGGCAACTGACCGCTCAAAAAAAGAGTTTTTTAACATCATAATTAGGGATACAATGGAAACTACGGCAGTACAGGGAGCAAAAAATAAGGCATTACAGATCGCGCTTGATGGTATCGAGAAGCAGCACGGCAAAGGCGCCGTTATGCGCCTGGGCGATTCGCCTCATGTGCGTGTCGAGGCGATCTCGACGGGTTCGCTATCGCTCGATGCGGCTATCGGCATCGGCGGCGTTCCGCGCGGACGTATCGTCGAGATCTACGGACCGGAATCATCGGGCAAAACGACGCTGTGTTTGCATATTATCGCCGAAGCGCAGAAAACAGGCGGCAACGTAGCATTCATTGATGCCGAACATGCCCTCGATGTGAAGTATGCCGAACGCCTCGGCGTCAAGCTCAATGAGCTTATCCTTGCACAGCCCGAGTACGGCGAGCAGGCGCTTGATATTCTCGAGCAGCTTGTCCGCTCGGCGGCAATAGATGTTGTCGTCGTGGATTCGGTCGCAGCGCTTACGCCTCGCGCCGAGATCGAGGGCGAGATGGGTGATGCACAAATGGGAGCGCAGGCACGACTCATGAGTCAGGCAATGCGCAAGATAACCGCCGTCATCGGTAAATCCAACACGACGGTTATCTTCACGAATCAGCTTCGCTCGAAGATAGGCGTTATGTACGGCAACCCCGAAACCACGACAGGCGGTAATGCGCTGAAGTTCTACGCATCGCTCCGCCTGGATATTCGCCGCCGCGACGTTATCAAAGAAGGCACGGATATTATCGGTAACCGTGTACGTGTGAAGATCGTCAAGAACAAGGTCGCACCGCCGTTCAAGGAGGTCGAGTTCGATGTGCTCTACAATGAAGGTATCTCGAAGATGGGCGATATGATAGATGTTGCCATCGAGCATAACATCATCCAGAAAGCCGGCTCATGGTTCAGCTTCGGCACCGATAGAATCGGTCAGGGACGCGATGCGGTGAAGGCATACCTCAAGGAATATCCTGATGCATTCGCGACGATCGAGAAAGCGATCAAAGAAAAGCTCGGCATCCTAGAGCCGGTAGCATCCACCGCGCCAATGCAAGAAGCGATAGAGAAGCCAACGAAGAAGAAATAAGAAGGAGGGCACATGAGATCTCATTTCTTTTTTTATTGCTTGCTTGGCGTACTCGTTGTAGGGCTGACTTCATGCTCAACAAAATACCACGCCATGTCCGGCGGAATCCAGAGCGGGAGTAGCGGATATGGCGAAACACAGATTGATGATAGGACATGGGAAGTTATCTACAGAGAAAGTGGTAATATGGAAGCGGATATCATTGATCGGTATGCCCTCTTTCGATCGGCAGAGCTTACTCTGGAAAAAGGTTATACGTACTTTGTGATATTGAATACCGTCAATAATAAAGACACAAAGACTCCCAATCTATTTTCTGATCCAAGCAGCAACGAACTTCATAAACAGACACGACTCAGTTCTGTAAAAACTATCAGGATGTATCAAGCTGACCCCGGAACTGAAGAAGTCGCATACAAAGCAGAATCAGTTGTACGAACGATGGGGTCGGCAATCGAACGTGAATAAGCCTGCCCGCCAGATGAAAAAAAACTTTCATCTTCGGTTAGCGAATATCCCGCAAGGGATTATCACCGCTATCCAATACCAAAAGAAGGATAAGCTCCGCGCATCGCTTTTTGTGGATGGGCAGTTCGCTGTGGGTGTGAATGTCTCTTCCATCGAGCACTTCCGCCTCCGAAAAGGTGATGAGTTGACAAGCATTCTCACTGAAAAAGTGTGTGAGTATGATAATCTCGTTTCGGCAAAACGCGTCGCTGCGAAGTTCATCAATACGCGGATGCGAAGCGAGAAGGAAGTCCGCCAGAAGCTTCGGGGTTTTGAGTTTGAGGGCGAAGTGACCGATGAAGTGGTCGAGACGCTCCGGAGAAATATGATGCTCGACGACTTAACATTTGCGAAGTCCTTTATTCATGATAAGCTCTTATCAAAACCACACTCGGCGCAGCGACTTGAGAGCGACCTTCGCAAAAAAGGCATCGCAAAAGAGCTCATTCATGAAGCACTCACCGAAGCGGGTATTGGTGAAAGCGAAGAAGAGAGAGCAATGACCGCCGCCGAAAAGAAATGGCAACAGATTCTCCGAAGAGAAGATGACCCGAGGAAGCAAAAGCAGAAGCTAATCGCATTCTTAGCATCACGTGGATTCAAATACGATACGATAAAAATCATCATCACAAAACTATCAGGCAATGCCGACGAAGAAGAATACGATATTTAGCGCACCTCACTCTGTTGTCTATTTTGTGCGCGAGTTGAAAACCGTCCGCGATTGGTACGCCGACCTCCTCGCCGTACTTCCCTACCGTGACGATAAGGATTTTGTTGGTTTTCATCTCGCCGGCTGCGACCTCTGCTTCCATAGAGCAGATGTTAAGTCCAAGACAAAAGGCGCATCGCAAGTTGCTTATTGGCAGGTCAGAGATATTACCAAAGCAATGCGTCTGTTGAAATCAAAAGGAGCTACGGTGTACCGCAGAGCAATCACAATCCCCGAAGGCGGAAAAGTAATGCAGATGAAAGACCCGTTCGGGAATATTATCGGGTTGAAGAGGTAGCTCAACCTTCGAACTCGTTTTCGATGGATATGCCACCTGATTCTTGGTCGATGAGAATGTGTAGGACGTTCGGACGGCAGCAGACGGTACAGTCTTCAGTATAGTCCTGCTTTGCACCGCCGGACTCATCAACGAAGGTCTCGTTCGGTTCGCCGCAGTAGGCGCAGGTATAGACGATGGAAGTAGTCATAGCGAAACAAACACTTTCGGATGCCGTTATGTTGTTGAGATTTCGAAATCTGAACTTTGATGAATATCAACGGCTCTCGCCATTACACAAAACTTGCACAGGATTTTATTACAGCGTTCGACACGACGCCGATAAAGAATTTCTTCCCGTACTCACCCTATGAGCGCAGCGAGGAACTTCGGAAGCTGCTTGAGCATCGCGCAGAAGAAGCAGCGAAGCCGAATAATAAAGAGCTTCGCAAGGAGCTTATCGCTGCCCTGAAAAAGCAGCACTCCAATGCCGGGTCGCTAACCGCGGAGGTTGAGAAGAACCTCAAGCTGCTTGAGAGAGAGCGGTGTATGGCAGTCGTGACGGGACAGCAGGTCGGCATCATGGGCGGCCCGCTTTATACTATCTATAAAGCACTCCATACGGTAGTCCTTGCAAAGGAGCTATCGAAGGATTTTCCGGGCTACCATTTCGTCCCAGTCTTTTGGCAAGAGACCGAAGACCATGATTTTGAAGAGACAAATAATGTTAACATTGTTACTTCGGGATTTGAACTACGTAATATTAGATATCAACCACGTGAAGATGTCAGCCGTCGGCAGATCGGCGGATTGAAATTAGAAAAAGAAGCGACAGAGACATTCTTCTCCGAGATGGAAACCTACATTCAGGCAACAGATTTCACCGAAGAGGTTCTCGGACTTTATAAGTCAGCGTACCAAGATGACCTGACCTTCGCCGAAGCGCAAGCCAGATTACTTGGTGACCTCTTAGCAGAAGACGGGCTTCTAATATTGAATCCGAATAGCAAAGAGTTGAAGAAATACGCTTCATTTATCTTTAAGAAAGAACTCGATACTGCCCCGCTTCTATCAAATACAATTCAGA
>JAYUZC010000344.1:0-3856 GCA_043752045.1 Bacteroidota bacterium
GTGTATTGCGACGGGCTAGTGTCAGATACATTAATGAGAGAAAGTTCTTATCCCATCGGACAGTGATTCCATATTCGGCTACGCCGCCGAAACCCTCCATTGTACGCTCACCAAGATGACTATATATCTCACTCCAGTTCTCAATCGGTTTTGGTGCGACCCACTTACCACTTTGATCAATAAACCCGGTTACATCTTGGTCAAGTGGTTCTATCTTTAGACCATCAATACCAACAACACCAAACCCCTCATTGAGTAAATATTGTGACAATGTATATCCTGCCGGACCAAGACCTACTACGAGAACATTTTTGCCATTGTACGGCAATGCAACTGGTCGCTTGACATTGAGTGGGTTCCATCTGGTAAGCAAACCGTATATCTCTACTCCCCATTTCATCTTCAGAACATCGGTCAAAGCGCCCGTTTCTGCTTGGGGGATATTGACAGGTGTTTGTTTCTGATAGATACATGACTTCATACAGTCATTACAGATACGGTGACCTGTGCCGGGGCACATCGGGTTATCAATCATTACGATCGCAAGCGCACTAATAGCATCCCCACGAGAAAGCAACAAATGCATCTCCGATATTTTTTCATCGAGTGGGCAGCCATCGAGTGCTATACCAAGTGGGTTCTTCTTTGTCGTGCCGTCCTTATCGTGAATACCTTTTGAGCAAGAGTCTTTATCTCGGTCATGACAAAAAACACAATACTCTGTTTCGCCACGAACTTCACGTTTGGTCATACGCTCATCAGTGAGCGCGAATCCGTCGCGACGTCGAAGATGCTCCGCAGGACCTACAATCTTCTCATGTAATAATTCTTCAGGACGGATGACCTCGACAAGATGCTCGTAGTTAAGATTCTTAGGAAGTTGATAACTTGCCCAGCCAAGAACTGAAGGGTTAAAACTATGGTCAAAATGGGAAAGCGCACTATACGCTTCAAATTTTGCAACCGCATTCTCACCATACGAAGCTATCTCACTGCTTCCCGCTTTTTCATACTCCGCAATCTTCATTGCCATTCTCGCAGTCGCAAGTTCCAGATCATCGGAGATGAACATGTCATTGAAGTGTGTCTTAAGCAAAGTATAATTACTCTTGAGCGCATCATGTGATGCAACCTCAAGACACTTCTCGATAGATGAGTACTTCCTTAATGCACGACGTTGGAGAAAATCACGCTTGAACTCAAAGATTATCTTTTCACGAGCTGCGAGGTCAATTCCGGCTTTGCGCTCGCTTTCAATAGCGAAAAGAGTTGCTAAGAACTCTCCAAGATACGGGGCCATTGCAACCAACAGATTTGAGCGTTCGATAGGATCGAATACTGCTTGGGTTGCTACGGAATACTCACTCCATTTTTCAAAAAGAGAGGTGTCTCTTTCTTTTACAAAAGTTAAGAAGCGTTGGTGAAGACCATCAAGTGCAATCGGTTCAAAGAGATCGGCATAAGAGAATCCTTCAAGTCCAAGTTTTAGCGTCACGTAGAATAATCGTAAGTGTCAAATCGTATGCAAAACTACGAAAGACGAAGGGTGTTTTTAGAATAAGTGAGGTAAGAATTCATAAAAAGGAAATGCCGCACCTTAAAACATCTTCTCTCCCCACGTGAAGACATCCACAAAGCACGACATATCCAAAATCAGTAGCATCATGGCATAGGGCTACTTAAAAAAAACGCTATTCGTAATTACAAAAATACCGAATCGGAAGGCGTAAGACAAGCCCGAAATAGTGAGATTTTTTGAATTTTCTATACATATGATATATATAGAGTTAGTCTGCATTGATAATAATTTATTACATATCATTCAATGTGGCATACCAGTCTATCAAGAATTATTTTCGGGAATGCCCGAAGAGGGGAGCGTTCATCATCTAAATAATGAAGGTAGCGTTTAGGTATAGGTTTGCCGCTATACTTCTTTTCTAATAGTATCCTCAGAAGACGTAAAAATATCACAAACGGGCTTTCGGAGTCTTCCTTGTTATCTTTGAACCACTTAAGGTTGCGTTCGATGAGTTCATCAGCATCATCCCACCGCTTCATAAGAAATACAACGGTCGTTTCTGTTACCCGCAAACTAATATCATAATTATGATAGTACACCTTGCCTTGCATGAGAGATCTGACCATTTGTAAATGATAAAGCGACTGTTCATACTTTTCAGTATGAAGCATTACCTCTGCATAAAGAAGCTCAAGAGCAACTTCAAATATCTTTTCACCGGAATTGAGTATGTCTTTTGATGCTCGTTCGAGGGCTTCGTATGCCATTTCATATTTGTCAACTTGAATCAATGAACGTATATATCCGAGATAGTTGGGTATTCCAAACTGCTTCCAGCGTTCACATCGTTCATAGACAGCTTTATATACTCGATAGCTTTTTTGATGTTGATTATATATGAGGTATACGCGCCCCATACGAAGCGCGAAATGCGTACGTTCACCTTCTGTAAACTTTTCAGGATAGGAGGTAATAATGCTTTCAGCTTTCGCCAATATCTGCAGCAGACTTTCAAGTTTATCTTGTCGGTAACTTGAGTAATATCGTGAACGTGCAAGATAGTAGTAGTATTTGGCTTTTACGTTTTTTGTACGATAGAAACGAGCTTGATTTTTTGTTAGCAATGCTTCTGCTTTAGCTCTTTTCTTATCAAGGGTAAGTCGCTTTTGAGAAGTTATCAGCACTAACTGCAATCCGATAAGCACTGCAGTTATATGAAGTCGGTCATCTGGGACAACTACAGCGCGGGTCTTGCTATATTTGAGGCCATACTCACGGATGAGTTTTAGGTCTAAATTATCTATTTGGTCAAAGTGGATAAGGTAATCAAAGCATCTATTATAAAAAAAATTTAATGATGCTTGATCTGCTTCTTCGGCGAGCAACCGTTCTTCTTGTGATCTACAATAGTGAATGAAGTTGTTATAGAGACGTCGCTCAAAAAGGAAATCCATAACATCATGTCCCTGTATGCGCAACCACTCATATATACGGCTTATGAGTAAGCGTTCGAGCTTGTAGAGATAATTGCGAGTAATGCCTTCTTTTCTAGAGAGTTCATCAAGAGTATCTTTTGCACCACCGACAAGAAAATGATCAAGAAGCATTTTCTCGCGCGAACTCTTCAGAGAGTCCCCAATTGCAACAAGTTCAGCTTGTTCAAAGCCCCCAAGAAGTGTCTGGAGCATGTGTAGATGGTATTACACAAATATTGCCATCTACACGGCTTCTTCTATTAACTCTTTCTTCGTTTCAAGAACAGACATCAATCCATTGAATGCCTCCTCGAATTTTTTGACACCGTCTATCTGTAGTTCTTCAGCTACAAGCTCGGTATCAATACCAATCGATCGTAATGCGTCAATTACAGAGTGTGCTTCGGCTAGTCCGGCACCGAGCGTATTTGCAGCAATACCATGGTCGGTAAAAGCAACAATGGTATCATCCGGGACTGTCGTTACTGTATCGGGACCGATAAGGGGCTCAATATACATAACATCGCGATATGACGGATTCTTAGTGCTCACAGACGCCCACAAACACCTTTGGGTATGCCCACCGGCGCTTCGTAGAGCATCAAATTCCGAACCGAAGAGTTCGCTATATCTCTCGTAGGCAAGTTTCGCATTCGCATTCGCTGCCTTACCTGCAAGATGCGCATATTCACTTCCCTTTGACTCAAGAAGTTTATCAACGTTCGTATCAACGCGCGATAGGAAGAAACTTGCTACCGAACGAACTCGGGTTATGTCGCCACCTCGACTCAATCTATCACGTAAACCGTCAATATAAGCCTTAGCGACTTGAGTATAATTTTCGATCCCGAAGAGAAGT
>JAYUZC010000345.1:0-3836 GCA_043752045.1 Bacteroidota bacterium
CTCTAAACTCGTTGCCGCGCTTCGGGCAAGATGCTCTAGCGTTTCAATATCAACATCGGTGTATTTTCCTGCATCTGAATGCTCTACAACCAATGCACCGTAATTCTTTGATGCTGTTCTGACCGGAATAACGAGGAAGGAATGCCCTGCTGCATTCGACTTTTGTTCTTCGATAGAAAAACGTATGCTCTGCTGTGAAAGCTCATCGATATGTTCGCTCTTACCGGAGCGTAATGTTCTACCAACAATACTTTCTGCAAGGTCAACGCGAGTCTTGGGCAACAAATAAGGATCCGCAACTTTCGCTTGCAAACCTGATATACACCAAGCACGCTGTGTATCATCAAAGCTGACAGTTGCAAGCCACTGCCAATCCACAAGCTCACTTGCTGCTTCTGAAAGTGAACGCATGATGTACTCCCCTGTGCGCTCTGCGTCTTTGCCGGTACGTTTGACAATATCTTCATGCGAAATACCAAAGAGCTTACGTGCTGCTTTGAGTGTTCGGGCCGATGTTATAAGATCGTATGCTTCGATGTAACTTCTGACAAGTCCTGTTATCACCTTCGAGTAGTTCGTCATAATACGAAGCGTCTCGGGTGTGAAGTGATCCTCTTCGAGCGAATCAACTGCAAGAACAGCAACAACATTATCACCGAAGAGAACAGGCATTGCAGCAAACGAACGTATTCCTACTGTATCCTGATAATACGGGATAAGGTCATACTCGGCTTGCGGAGCAATGCTCTCGACAAGCTGCGGCTCTGCGCGAAGAGCTACCTTGCTTACAGCATCGTGTCCTATCGGGAAGCGACGTTCACGAGAAAGATGAGTAAATGCGAAATCATCGAGTGAAGCACATTCAAGAACAAGTTGCGCTTTCTTTGTATTTGTCCAAAAGAACAGTACACTTAATGAATCAACTTGTTCTCGAATGAGATCGAGTATTTCCGAAAGAAGCAACACAAAATCTTTGCGCGGATCGCGAACCTCACTTGCTCTGCGCGGAGCGGCAGCGAAGCCACGAAGGGTATCAAGATAAACCTTTATGGCAGGGTCATATCGTTCTTCAGGAAGTGTTTTTGGGGCAGCTACTTCTTGAGCTATAACGGTTTTAGGTATCTCTTGAATTGACTCTTCTATTTCTTCTTCGATGATAAGTTCAGAAAGTTCTTCCGGCTCATACTGTTCTTCTTCTATAGATGCGAAGAGTTCATCAGAGTGAGTATCTATCTCGTCGAGAATTTTTTGAGGAGGTTCTTTTGATTCGGAAGTGATTTCTTGTGCAATAAGAGATGGAGTCTGGGGTTTGGGTATTTTTCTAACCCTAACATTAGAAAGTTCTTCATCCGAGAAATATGGAACATCTGCCGGAGGAGTTTGCATGTAAATATCCTCTTCTATGTTTTCCTCTTCTCGTCTTGGGGCGCCGTCATTTGAAGAGCCAAATATCTTTGAGGAGAGGCGTTTGCCTCCCCCCAAAAGATCATCTTTCAAACCTTTAATACGCGGAATGACAGGATTCTTTTTTTCTATCCTATCGGATGATTCAGCATGAATCTCAAAATCATCGAACGAGATTTTACGGGGCGGATTCTTCCCGCCGTCGCTCGGCGTATATTCTCCACGACCGTAACCTGTACCTCGTTCGTCGCTCATGAAAGTGGCTTAGTAAACCTGAAGAACTTCTTTAGCGCAAGAGCTCAACAACCGTTTGATCTGTCATTTGCTGAACAGTGCGGAAGGTCTTATCCGCCTGTTTAGAAGAACTTAAACCAAAATCAAAATTCTTATCCATCCGGTAAGCACGATAGACAAGTGCACCCGTCTCATCTTCAACGTTTGTTGTTACTTTTGTAGTCATCTGCCAGCTATTGAGCGTCATCTTTAGTGGCGGCTGTTCAGAAACAACCATAAGCGGCTTAACAGATGATACTGCTTCAAAGACTGCAAGGCGCTTTCCGCCGCGCTCCTCAAAACGTGCAAGTGTCTCACGAGACTCGATCTGCATCGGGAATACAACATTCTGCCATACTGGTACATTGTTTGACTTCACGTCACCCCACGTTGAATCTTTTGCAATTGCCATTGGTGGGAAGTGAGTGAGCGTCTTTGTGATGTACTCGTTCAAGCTCTGCTTTGCGCTTTGGTTGAGCTGTTCTTGGCTCTGCAATGTGCGAAGTGAATCTGGAAGCATCGAAAGCAAACGTGCTACGATGTTCGAGGTACCATACATCTCAACGATGTCGCCATTACGAGTAACGATAACACCGACTTCTTGACCTGCAAGCATTGCAGCTGTCTGGAAACGTGCATCTTTTTTATCGGCTTCACGATTTGTTGAGAAGTTCAACTTGATCGTATCTTGCTCGTAACTTAACGCAAGTGAGTCAAACTTGATCGTAAGATCAACGGTTGAATCTGGACGAATACTCTTGACGGTGTGACGTAAGTAGTAAACAGTTTTTGTTTTGATGCTTCCTTTTGGTACAAAACGTGCGAACATCTTATCATCATTTTGTGCAACAGCATTTGAAGCGATTGTTACGCGGTACTTATATATATCACCAACCTTCGGGCGGAAATATACTGTCTTTGGTGCTTCAACAGTTAGAGGTGTACCTTTTTCTGTTGTATCAAATACTGCACCCGATGAGCCGCTACCGGGACCACCCTCTTTATTACAACCAATAAATACTATTGATGCGAATAGCGCAACAAGAAATATGTTTGTCAAACGAGATATCATCAAAATAGTAGAATAATGTTAAAATACAATGCACAAAAATACCACATTTTTCGCCACTTGAGGGCGAATTCCTACTATTTTATTGGGTTGTAAGGGCTTATTTTTTCGGAAGACTATCTGCGGGATTTGTGGGTGGCTTTGTAGTTACATTGGTCTCACCGGTATCTACGTTCATGTTTATCTCAATATCATCAGGATTTTCCACCGGTTCTTTGTATTGGGCTTTTCGAGATTCACGTTCTTCATAACGAATTGTACCGCCTTTGAGCATCGTAAGTGGTTTACGAGTAACGGTATAGGTTCTATAGACATCATTCTTGATCACTTCAGCATCGATCGTAATGATCATTGACGCAGAGTCGGTTACATCTGAGGAGCCAATGTATCCCTTGGCAAAAATGACATTTCCGCGAGTCCCACCTTTGAACTTCGTGATATCCATTGGGAATGCAATACCTTCGAGATATTCTAATTTTGATGGCGGATTGATAAATGTACCTTTGAACAAAAGTTTGTCCTTGCCTGAGCTGACAGAAAGCGTCCTCTCAACGTTTATTTCTGTCATCGCATATCGCGAGAGAGCGTTTCCAGAAAGAACGGTTGAACCGTGTTCGAGCAATTGACCTATACGAAGTTCATCTGAGAGTGAAAGCATTGCCTGTGTAATATCTGGCTCAAATGCACGGGAGATAGCTCCTTCGCGAAAGGAACTTAGATTCTCAAAGGAGATGATTCTTCCTTCGGGCGAAACCCTATACTTCAATGTCTGCCCTAAGAATTGTGCTCTGGGGATGGCACGAATATCCTTTAACCGATTCATGATGTCGAACTCATTCTTCGAATCAAAACGAAAGTATTCACTTTCTTCTTTGACCTCACCGACATAAATCTTTGTCGTAAATGAATCTACCGTAGTTGCAAAGTCTGCAGATCCATCTGGATATACTTTTGGGATGTTCTCCGTAAAAAAGTAGGTTGTGAAACGGGTTGAAGGGTCAACAAGAGCTGAATCAACTTGTGAGAACTGCATTCTTATGCGCAGCATCTCGATTGCCTTCACAGAATACACATCGCCTTCTTTGAAGGA
>JAYUZC010000346.1:0-9541 GCA_043752045.1 Bacteroidota bacterium
AAACAACCGATGTCTATTGGAACATGATGACGGAGGTAGGCGCGCCGATTGTTGCCGCGCTTAGCAATGCTGATGAAGCAACCAAAGAAAAAATCAAACGAGAAGTATATCAACTCGTGAACGAGAAATTTCCCGTCGGCAATGTCGCCATTGACTCAAGCGCAATCGTTATCTATGGCGAGAAATAATGTAGGATGAACCTTCGCCCATGAATAAATCTTGCACTGAATGAAGTGAACGTGTCATAGGCGAATTTCTCATTATCTACTGAAGTGGACTACGGATGCGGTGATGATAATCTACTGCACTACCACCTTCGCGGTCTTCGTGCCACTCTTGGTCTCTATCTTTGCGATGTAAACTCCGGATGCGAGCTTCGGAAGTGCGATGCGTTCATCTTGGGTGGCTTTAGTAGTGAATACTTCCGCACCTGTCGAAGAGAAGAGCGTTACTGTTGCATCTTCATCTACTATTATATAGTCCGTCGCAGGGTTAGGGCGGAGAGTTTGCATCGGTTCGGTGATAGTCGGTTCGGATACTCCGAGTTCGGTCATGGAGCGTTTCCAGACTCCATCTGTACCGGCATATAGATAACCGTCAGAATGTAAATGAAGCGAATAAATTTCAGGTAATCCGTGCCCTACAAAACTGAATGGCTCAGAGTTTTCTTTTCGGATGAATAAACCACTTAATGATGGATCAATATGTTGTACCGAAGCAAAGAGATGTCCGCTCATTGAGTACAATGTGGTTACCCCGGAGTTCGAGTCGATGGCATTATCGTTTTCCCATGTGAGGCCGCCATCATCAGAACGTAGTAATGGTGTAGTATATGTGCTAAGATATACGACGCCTTTGTGAACCGTAGTGGCTTGAATACTACCATCATAGCTCTGTGAATAGACCTTATCCCAATTGATGCCGTCGGTAGTGCGATAGATATACAATGAATCATACGAATAGTTGATAGCTGAAAGGAGTACACTTGAGCCGCCGGAGAAAAGGGATCCCATCACTAGAGTGTCAGGAATGCCAATAGGTACTCTCGTTTCCCAGGTAGAACCATTGATGCTAAAGAGAATTTCATAACTTAAACGTAGGAGTCCGCCTTGAAACGGTACGATGTTAGAAGTATAATCGTCATCTACCTTGCTCCATGTCCCGTTGTATTTCCAGAGCGAATTTTCCCAAATATAGGTACTGCCTTGAAATTCGACGGAGCCGTACAAAGGCTTCCATCGAAGCTCCGAGGGAGATTCAATATGTACCCATGATGTACCTCCATTTGATGTTGAATAAATCCCTGTCGGACCAAATGAAAACAATGAGCCGGCATGAGAAAAACCGACTCCAGTAGGCAAGTGAGGAACACCGGAATTATGTGCTGTCCAAGAATTGCCTTGATTTGAAGTTCGAAATATTCCGTTATGATTTTGTTCATAGAGTATATTCCCGATACTCGAATAGGAAAAGCCATCTACAGTGCTTGGAATAGAACCGGAGTTCCTCGGATGCCAGTTCTTGCCGTTATCATCACTGAATAAACAAACAGTATCCAAATAATTACTCACCAACATTGTAGCAAATATCCGCTTGCCTGTCTTGCCAAGCGTGTAGAACGCAAATGTATTATCAATACTATCAAGCCCCTTGTTTTGAGGTATTATCCATGTACTGCCATTATTAGTAGAATAGAAAAAACACATTACACCAGCAGCGTAGAGCGTATCATTGAAGTTTTGCAATGTCCAGATATTCGGGTTCACCAAAAGATTTGTGGTGAGTTTTTCCCATGAATTTCCTTGGTTCGAGGTTCTGTAAATTCCATCACGATAGGTTGCCGCAAAAAGGTATTGACCAGATCGGCAAAGAGAACGAACATACTTGAACACATTTGTCTCTGTAATGCGAGACCATGAATTCCCTTTATCATTTGTGCGGTAAATGCCTCCGGCTGTAGAGTCAAATGCATACACACTTAGAAAAAGTGTAGTGCCCTCGACAGTCATATCCTGAATACGGTATCTCCCGAATATTTTTATCATTTCCCATGACGCGCCTTGATCATTTGAACGAAACAGTGTATCATCAACCGCAGCAAACAATGATGAACCTATAGCCGCTGTTCGATATATCTGTTTTTCTGACAATCCCGCACTCTGCCACGATGCAGCATTATCATTCGAGACATACATTCCATGGAGTGTAGCTGCAAAGAGCTTCCCACTAAATTCAAAGATGCCATATCCCGCGCCGCCTTCAGGACCATTGGTTTTTGTCCATTGCCCAGAGGATGTCGTAGCGAGTGCGATGAGTATCAAGAGGGTAATGAGGTGCTTCATTGGAGTAAATGTGTTATTATTGAAGATACAAATATACAAAAAAAAAGGTCATAGCTTGTGGCTATGACCTTTTAGGAACACGATGCGAATTGCTTACTTGTTCAAAACTATCTTTCTCGTGGCTGCGAACGGTGTACCGTCAGTGCTTGTGCCGCTGACACTTACAAAGTATGTGCCCGAACGCATTGATGTGCCGTCTGTTGCAGTGCCATCCCATGTCCAGCTTGACGCGGTTACGTCTGCGGTGCGGATGGTCTTGCCATTGATGTCAAATACAGTTACTGTACTATTGGCTATGCCTGCGAGTGATACGGTGAGGTTCGCTGACATCGGGTTCGGAGCCATCGCGAGAGTTACTCCCTCCGGAAGAGCGTTCTTCACCGATGATGTCTGGCTCTGAATACCCTTGAACGTGATCGGGTTTACCGGTGCTGCACTATTAGATGTGATAAGCAGTTGGTCGGTTTGACCTGATGCTCCATTTGGCGTATAGCGAACAAGAAGAGTAATACGCTGACCCGGTACAAGTGTTGATGCATGATTTGGTGCACCGCTAACAATAGTAAAGTTTGTGCCTGAGGCGAGTTCGATCTTCGAGACGATGACATTCACTGCCTGATTATTTACAAACTCTAAACCAACGAGTGCATTCTTACCACTTGTTTTTATAACGATAGACTGGCTGCCGCTGCCGAACATCGCGCGGTCGGTAGTATCATGTGTTGCTGTTGTATCATTATCATGGTCTCCATGATGGTCATCGTCGCGGTCGTCACAATCAATGGTGTCATTTTCATCGTGATTGCCGTCATGATGGTCGTCGTCGCCGTGATCGTCGCCTACGTCAGTTGTATCACCGTCATGGTCTCCGTCGCCGTGGTCACCACCTGTGGTGTCGTCACCGACATCAGTTGTGTCGTCACCGTCATGGTCGCCATCGTGATCATCGTCACCAGTTGTGTCGTCACCGTCATGATCGCCATCATCATCGCCATCATGATCATCGTCACCGGTAGTATCATCACCATCTGTTGTATCGTGATGATCATGTCCATCAAAGAACTTCCCAAGGTATGATTGATACACCGGGGCATAGATGATGCCGCTTGCGGGAATGATAGGTGTGAATACACCGAAGAACGTACCTTCAGCCGAAGGCGAGAATGTCACCGCAACGCTGCGATACTCTTTGGTAGAGAAACGCGAACGGGCAGATGCATTCGAGGCAAACGAGATAACTACTGCCGCTACAAGCGCGACGAGCATAAATTTTACGATGTTTTTCATAAATAGATCCTACATTAAGAATACGTACGTCAAATCGGGACTTTCGACGCCATTGTAATGACACAAATACATTGACTTTGATTCAGAAATCCAAATCGAATTTTAAGAACCTGGTAACTGTATATATTTAAGTAAGTTGGAGACCCCGTTATTTCATGATAACAAGCGGCACTCCGGCTCCATGACCTTTGACGAGCAAAATGTATGCACCGGAGGGAAGGGAAGAGAATCACTTCCTAACTATAAGCGGTCGTGCATAGTATGTACCCGATAACTTTGCCCGAACTATATAATACCCCGATGGAATATCTTTTACGGTTGCTGTTGCTGTGTTATCATTCATCGTGAAAGGTACTGATACTTTCCTACCCATGACATCGAAAAACTCAACATCCTGCATCGTTCCTTTCTTCAAGAAGTTTATCTGCACTTCATTTATTGCAGGGATAGGGTAGAGCCACATGTAGAAAAATGTCTGCGCCTCTCCCTTCTCAACAGATTTCGGCTGTTCATTGGCATCATAGCGAAGGATAAACATGTCTGCACCTATTCGTGCAGCGATCCACCCATGCCGAGGGTCACTGAATGTAATAATGTGTCCGTCTGCTTTTTGTTCAAAAAGTTGTCCGAGAGTTGTAGTGTCGTATTCCCAACTCTTACCCATGTCAGTGGTTCGAGTTAATATATATGCAGGAGAATAGTAACCGGGTACATTCATTTCATCTTTTGTAATTGACATCCATACTTCTTCTTTAAGTACCGGTTCAAATGCCCGTCTTCTGGTATAGTATGTTGTGTCGAATGTCCATGTTCTCCCGTCATCATCAGAGTAGCTGAAGTTAAAGCCACAACTGGTCGGAATCCTATTGTTGGATATACCGCTGCCATAATAATAACCAAAAAAGAAGTTCGCCATAAAACTCCTTGATATAAAAAACAATCGGTCATTTTGAGTAGTAAAATCTAGAACTCCAAATAAGTCCTCTTTCTTTTTTTGTGTAGGTATAGGAGTCACATAGTGCTTCCATGAAACACCAAACGTAGTTGTTACAAGAGTATGCAAGCCATCAGGAAAGGCAGCTAAGTACTTTTCAGTATCATTTATGCAACCTGTGCGCCACGGGAAAAATGTATGATGGAGTAAGTCTCGTTTTACATAACTCGCTATTTGATACTGACAGTCGCTATGTTCAGTGTTCCTTATAATATCGGGCCACATGGTATGATGCAAGACAGAGTCACTCAACTTATATGGGAAAGTAAGACCACCATCGGTTGAGCGGTATAAATGTTTTTGGTTATAGTCATAGATGATTGGATTATTTTTTGTGAGGGAAGTCACTAATTGATTGTAATATTTTCCAGACCATAAAGACTCCCATGAATGACCGGAGTTGGTAGTTCTATATAAAACAGTGGACGAATCCGCTGCTAATACATACCGCGTCGAGATATTTTCTATAAGAAAATTAGGTGAGTAGGGCTTTATACTTCCATTGTAGAGGTTACTTGTTGTATCAACTCGACTTTCCCATGTTTTCCCACCATCGGATGATTCAAACCAATAATGCAGAACATCATAAACAACATAACCATACTGACTATGAATGTAGGTTGAATCCTTTATTGCAACAAAGACAATATGTTGGCTGTCAAGGGCAATTAGATATTGAGAACGCAGTGAGTCTACAGGTATTCTCACCGGTTTCCAATCATAATCATTTATTGATTGAGCGTATGAAGATACAGTCCCAATTAAACACAGTATGTATATTATGATTAATCGCATAGTTATCATCGCTTTTTTTATCCGTGTAATCTTTTCAAAGAAGAACGGGTGTAAGCAAAATGCTTACACCCGAACAATTTGTTATGGACACCAGCCATGATCGCTACCACCATCAGGACAGTTTGTTGTATTTACTGTTAAATTAGTAAACCAATTAGACCAGTTGCCACTTGTATAGTGTATCCTAATCTCAATGGTGTTTGCTCCACATACAACGGTGCTCCAATGATTTAGGTGATCAATAGTATAGCTTGAGGAAGGCGCATACGTCTTAATATCTAACTGTGTATCACTATTCCAGTTATAACAAGTACCATTTGTTCTGCCCCCGGCGATTGTCCAAGCACTTGTCCACGGACTTGCCCCCCATTGTTTCAACGGTCCACAAATTACATACTTAGAACTGTTTGCATCCTTTGTGATGCGGAGTTCAATAGTATCCATTGAAGCATTTTGGGGCGGAGTGGATCCAGGTGCACAGTCAATCAGGTTCCTGATGTTGACATACTTACAACTCTGCGCACTATCACCACAGCCACATGACGTACCAGTCGGTAATGTTGAAGAGACACAGATAAATACTCCCGGATCACAAAGACCTGCGCTTGTTGCTGCATTACAGGAGCTTGTGATGAGATGACTTAATTGAGCAGGACATGCTACCTTCGGAGCAGCGTAACAGTTAGGAAAAACACCACAAGGTGTTGCTCCCCCGCAGGTTTGTGCGGTCGCCTCCGTCGTCGTTAGGAATGGGGTGAATAGTAAACCGAGAATGAATAAGCGAATGAGAACATTAGATGTTTTCATGATCGTATATAAGTTAAGTTTTAAACGTGATGGACAATGTATAAAGTTGCCCGTTATTTTATTCTGTGTCGTCGGCTTGGATAAGGCGAACTCTGTGTTTTTTTAGACCATAGCACCTTTCTTTTCATACGTGAGGAGAATCCATCATCAGCACACACAGAATCCGTAATAAGAAAGTAGGCGAACGCACATGAAACAAATGCTTTTTTTTTTGGTTCCTCAACTTACTGGTTTTTTATAATATTTTTTTTAATGCTGGTATACCCCGAAGACGGGCATGCCAGCGGCATGCCCCTACGAAATCCATTACAAACCCAAACCAACTATGAAATCACAATACTTTGCAGAACATATTTTGAAGCTTACCATGTGGCATAAGATGTCGGAGATATTCCGTGCTATTGATAGCGGGAAGAAGAGGATACTTATCCGCTCGGCGAACGGAGTCGGGAAGACGACTGCGCTTGCCGCGCTGTGCAACTGAAACTTGCTACGCATAAAGATTCTATCGTGCTCACGACTTCTTCAAGCTGGCGGCAGGTGCGGCATAATCTCTGGGGCGAGATACGCTCGCAGGCAACGCGCACCGGCATTTACGGCAAAGGAAAAGTATATCAGGAAGAGATAAAGCTCGACCAGAAACATTATGCTATCGCCATCTCGCCGCGCGAGCCGGAGAATGCGCAGGGCTTTCACTCACGCTCGATGCTAATCGCCGTTGATGAAGCAACAGGCGCAAGCCGCGACATCATCAATGCACTACTCGGCACTGCGACGGGCGATGATGTGCAGATCGTGATGATCTATAATCCGATGTCAACCGATTCGTTCGTCTATGAAGCGGAGCGTTCAGGCGATTGGCATCTTATCACCATCGGCGCATTCGAGCATCCGAATATCTTAACAGGCAATAACGTCATCCCCGGCGCAGTGACCCGCGGCTCGCTCGTCTCGAATATCAAGAACTGGTCGTACGAAGTATTGCCCGACGATGCGAAGTCATTGCGCATCATGAAGACATACTACCGCAAGACGGCGGAGATAACAAAACGTATCTTAGGCGAATGGGCAGAGGATAGCGGCGAAGGATTTATCCCGATGCACTTGGTGCGTCGTTCGTTAACTGCAAATGTAGAGCGCGGGATAAAGTCGCTGGGGGTTGACGTTGCGCGCGGCGGCGATGATGAAACATGTTTTGCATTCTTCAATGGCGGCGTGCAGGAGAAGTTCGTGTCGATGCGAACACGCGATACGCTTTCAGTTGCCGAGCGGGTTCGTCAGTTTTACGATGAGGGATGGAAGGTTATCACGATAGATGATACAGGCATCGGCGGCGGCGTGACGGATATACTGCGAAGCTACGGCATCGAACCGAATGCCATCCACTTCGCACAAGCGGCGAAAGGATTCTTAAAACAACAACGCAAGCAGTTTGCAAATGCGCGAGCCGAAATGTATTTCGTGCTCGATGATGAACTCAAGCGCGGCAAGATCCAACTCACCGACGATCACCTCTTACATCAAGAACTCACGAGCATCGGCTTACGTCAGAACGCCACGAGCGAAGCATACCTACTCGAAAGCAAAGACGACATCAAACAACGCTTAGGCAGAAGCCCCGACCGCGCCGACGCCACCGCCCTCGCCAGATACGGCTTGCGTCTGGAAGGGGAGAAGGAGAAGGTGAAGTTTATGTAAGGGTGTAAAGAGGTCAAAAATACTTTTTTTTTTGATGGATTTGTAACTTTGGCGATTTCGTTCGTTTATATCATATGAAGCGCAATATTACGATAATCACCTGTATCTTCGCATTGATCCCGTGCATATGTCTTTCCCAGTGGAAGATCACCCAGAATCTAAATACCCCCATTCGTACAATAGAATTTCTTGACAGTCAAGGATTGCCAAGTGTAGGGTTCTGCGGGGAAGCGAAAATTTTTCGTACCTCTGATAGAGGGAAATCATGGAAACTGGTACTTGATTCCTTGCGTGGCTCATTTGCGGATGTCACATTTATAAGTAAGTCGGAAGGCTGGGCAATTTGTCATGATGGGTTTGTATATACAACCTTAGATACGGGAAAGACATGGATGAAACTCCAAAACTTACCTGCAAGAAGACATACGGCTATATACCATAACCCTGCAAATAGTTATATATTTATTTCAATATGGAAAGATACTGCAATCTATTCGTCTAATAAAGGTAGAACATGGATAAAATTTGCAGAGAAAGACCTTAATGGATATGCATTCTGTGATTACTCTCACGGATTAGTTACAGACTTGAGCAGCTCACATTTCACAACTGCTGATGGTGGAATGAATTGGGAGAAGAAAAATTTTTCTTTAGAAATATGGCAGCCATTAGCAATTCCAGGGACATCAACTATTATTTGTGCAAGTGAAGCATTAGGAAAAACAATAAGAAGTGATGATTATGGAAATTCTTGGGATACAATTATGCAATCACCAGCATGGTTGCCATTTAGCGGTATTGTGCTTGGCGGATTGAATAGCTTATATGCCCCAACTCGTCAATCAGGATTTTATAAATCTACAGACCAAGGTATTACATGGATAAGCATCTGTGGTCCATCAATGAAATCCGATATGCGTTTCTTTGTTGCGAATGACTCAATCTTTGCAGGAGATGAGTATGGAAATTTGTGGTTAAACCCAACAGGCACCTCAGGTTTGACCCAGAGTTTAGTTGTTCAGCCTATATCAACAAATATAGTATCAAATGGATGTGATACCTCTTATATTAAAGTCGCAGTTTCTACTATTGGGTGCCCTCGTCTTATGGTAGATTTTAGATTCACAGACATAGAAGGACTCGGGTGGTTAGTAATAAAGGAAAAATATGCAACACCGACTCCTGATACCATAATTGTACCATTTATTGCAAAACAAAGTGACACTGGATGTTTTGTTGTTAAAATAAGAGACTACATTGGTGAATTTGATACTTGTGTACCTATCAAGATTAAGGTAGTCCCAAGTATCAAGGAGCAACTATCATTTTCCTCAATTAATACAACTAGAGAGGTCTGCCATGACCTTGATACAATTCTCCGTATTTGGTCAAATTGTAAAAGACCAAGAGTAACTAACATACAGGTAAAAAATGGTAATATCACGGTGACACCTATATCGGTACAATTACCGTCTCCTATTAGTAGTTACGATACATTACGTTTATCAATTAAAACGCTAAGATCGTACGGTAACATCAAAGACACAATTGTACTAACCATTGTAGAGGATTCGCTACTCAAAAAAGTAGTATTGCCGGTGAGTATAGTATTCTCTGG
>JAYUZC010000347.1:0-9535 GCA_043752045.1 Bacteroidota bacterium
CCGTGACCCCGACCTCGCTCCGCTTCGCGGCATGCCGGAGTTTGATGCAATCATAAAAGAGCTGGAAGAGCGGATAGCTTTGGAGCAAAAAAATACGTAGGCACACGAACCTGTGCGCCCACAGGGTTGAGGTAATAAATTGGAAGATAGCCGACCCCTTATGTTATAGAGAAAATAACCTGAAGTTATACCAAAGTAGCATTTATAAATAATAATCCGTCTTTTTTGGGACTGTTGCGTCTTGCGAGTGATTTAATCCATATATTTGTAGTCAGAAGTTTGTGCATTCTGTGGCATTTTCTGGTGTCGCGGGGTGTTTTTGTGTCGGTTTTTCGCTCGATTACTTTAGCCAAAAACGAATGCTGAACGAATTTTCGCATGTATTTGCATATCTTATCCTCGGTATCATCTTTACCGCAGGCGGGCTTATTACGAACTATTTTATTCGCCCCAGCCACCCGAATCGGCTGAAGCTGGCTATCTATGAGTGCGGCGAAGACCCCATCGGCGGCGGTCAGATTAAGTTCAATATCCGATTTTTCGTCGTCGCGCTTATCTTTATCCTTTTCGATGTCGAGCTTGTGTTCCTTTTCCCGTGGGCAGTTGTCTATAAACAGATGGGCTGGCTTGCATTCGGGGAAATGCTTGTCTTTCTTACGATATTAATAGTAGGTTTTGCATATGCCTGGGTCAAAGGCGACTTGGATTGGGTTCGTCCCGAGCCCTATGTGGCTCAACTCGATGACCTTATCTCGCGCGATGTGCCGCGCACATTAACCCCGGCACCAGCTGTATCTGCACCAGTGCCAGAGCTTGTAAATTTGTAAACGAAACAATGGGATTACTCAATAAACATCAGGACCCGTTCGACTCTGGTAATATCGTTATTACAGGTGTTGATACGCTCCTCAACTGGTCACGGCTCTCGAGCTTGTGGATGATGGGGTTCGGTCTTGCATGCTGCGCTATCGAGATGATGGCTGCTTCGGCATCGCATTATGACATCGGCCGCTTCGGAGTTATCCCGCGCCCAAGCCCACGTCAATCGGATATGATGCTTATCTCCGGCACTGTAACGCTGAAGATGGCAAGCCGCACGAAGATGCTCTATGAGCAAATGCCTGACCCAAAATATATTATCTCAATGGGTTCATGCTCAAATTGCGGTGGTCCGTACTGGGAGCATGGCTACCATGTATTGAAAGGTGTTGACCGCATTATCCCTGTTGATGTCTATGTCCCCGGCTGTCCGCCGCGTCCGGAAGCATTACTTGAGGGTCTTATCAAGTTGCAGGATAAGGTACGCAGAGAATCACTTGCAAAATCGGCTGTATAATGACAGGAAAAGAAATTTACGATAAGCTCAAAGTCGCCTTCGGTAACTCGATAGGTGACTGGAACGAGCAAACAGGAAGCGAATACCAAAAGCGGACAAGTTCGTATGCAGATGTGGTCGAGACGAGTTATCTGCGTGATGTCTGTTTGTATTTGCGCGATGACGCAGAGCTTGCATTTGATAATTTGAATCTTGTTTCGACCTTAGATAATGGTGATAAAACACTTTCATGTGTCTATCACATGGAGTCTATGTCGAAGAAACAGTATTTTGCTTTGAAGGTAACTGTACCTGTCGAGAATCCGGTCGTGCCGTCAGTAACAAGTGTTTGGGCATTTGCGAATTGGCATGAGCGCGAGGGATATGACATGATGGGTATAACGTTTTTAGACCACCCCGATCATCGCCGCATTTTGCTCGATGATGATTGGATCGGTCATCCGCTCCGCAAAGATTACAAACAACCTGATTTTTATCGCGGTATGAAAGTACCGTATTAAGTACGTATGGCAGAGGTTTTAGAGAGAAGAATGAACACCGAGATCGCTCCGCTGCCCGTCAAGACGGTATCTGCGGAGAAGGTTGAGCCGAATCGCCTCCGCACGGAGGAGATGATTCTCAATATCGGACCACAGCATCCCTCGACGCACGGTGTGCTTCGCCTTGAAGCAGTGCTCGATGGTGAGCTTGTCATTGACGTCGTCCCGTATCTCGGATATTTGCATCGCTGCTTCGAGAAGCATTCGGAAGCAATGACCTATCCGCAGGTTATCCCGTACGTTGACCGTATGGATTACCTTGCCGCGATGAACTCCGAGCATGGCTACGCTCTTGCTGTTGAACGCCTCATGGGTATTGAAGTACCGGAGAAGGTTGAGTTTATCCGCGTTCTTTTTGCAGAGCTTTCGCGTATCGCATCACACTTGATCGCGGTGGGTACGTTCGGTCTTGATGTCGGCGCATTCACGCCGTTCCTCTACTGCTTCCGTGACCGCGAAGATATATTAGAGATGTTCGAGAAGACATGCGGCGCGCGTCTTCTTTATAATTATATTTGGGTCGGTGGTCTATCGCATGATCTGCATCCTGACGTGATCGGTATGTGCCGCGCCTTCGTCAAGAAAAGCCGCGCAACACATAAGGAAGTAAATGAGCTTTTGACGTTTAACAAAATATTTGTTGAGCGCACAATAAACATAGGCGTCTTGAAGCCGGACGTTGCGATCAACTGCGGCGCGACAGGACCGATGCTTCGCGGATCGGGTATCAAGTGGGATCTTCGACGCGACGACCCATACTCGATCTATGATAGATTCGAGTTCGATATTCCTGTCGGCACAGGCAAGATGGGACAAGTCGGCGATTGCTTTGATCGTCATTGGGTCAGAATGCTTGAGTGGGAACAGTCGCTCAATATCATTGAGCAGATACTGGAGAAATTCCCGCAGGACGACAAGACGGATGTGCAGAAAGCAGTGCCCAAGCGTATCAAGCCCGCAAACGGCGAGATATACTCACGCACGGAGAATCCGCGCGGCGAACTCGGGTACTACATACAGTCGAAAGACGGTATCAACCCATGGCGTTTGAAGGTACGTTCACCTGCGTTCACGAACTTAGCTTTGCTGCCGCTCATCTCGCGCGGCTACATGATGGCTGATCTTATTATTATTCTTGGCTCAATTGACATCGTACTCGGAGAAGTAGATAGATAAACTATGTACGAAGGACTATTAGACCTTATAGTGATGCTTATCGGCAAAGGGCTGATGACGGATGTACTCACCGTCGTCGTCTATTGCGCGATACCGCTTGTAATCATATTGCTTTATGCACTCGTCGCTATTTATGTAGAGATGAAGGGCTCGGCATTCTTGCAAGACCGCTTAGGACCGATGCGTACTGGTCCTTACGGATTGTTGCAGCCGCTCGCTGATATCTTGAAGCTTATCCAAAAGGAAGATACAACTCCTGATGATGCCGATAAGAAGCTCTATAACCTTGCGCCGTTCGTAGTCTTTCTTGGTGCGTATGCAGCGTTCGCCGCGCTTCCGTTCTCTGCCGCTTATATTGGCGCACGTATCAATACGGGTGTCTTCTATATAGTAGCGGTCAGCTCGCTCGGTGTTGTCGGCTTGCTTATGGCTGGTTGGGGCTCGAATAATAAGTACTCGCTCATGGGTGCTATGCGCGCTGTTGCACAGATAGTGAGCTATGAAATTCCTGCCGGCCTTGCAATTCTTGCAGTCGTCATGGTTGCAGGTACGATGGACTTACAAACGATAACGAAACTTCAAGACGGCGGAATACAGAATTGGTTTCTTTTCGGCGGACCGAAAGATGTAGCCGGCTTTGGCGGATGGTCTTCGCTTGCGCTGATGCCGTTTATGATGATAGCGTTCATCTCGTATATTATCGCATCACTTGCTGAGACGAACCGCGTACCATTCGATATTCCCGAAGCAGAATCAGAACTTGTTGCAGGTTACCACACCGAGTATTCAGCGATGAAGTTCGCTCTCTTCTTTTTGGCGGAGTATGCGAATATGTTCGCAGTGAGTGCAGTAGCCGCGGTGCTTTTTTTAGGCGGATGGAGTTCGCCGTTCGGTGATGTGCTCGGCGGTCCGGCGATGGGCTTCCTGTGGTTCATCGGCAAAGCAATATTTTTTGTGTTCGTGCAGATATGGATACGCTGGACGCTTCCGCGTTTGCGTGTTGACCAGCTTATGCATATTTGTTGGAAGGTAATGATACCCTTCGGTATGGCAACGGTGCTTGCTGTCGGGACGATCGTTACGTGGTTCGCACATTGATAAGAGGCAACTCTGTCAATGTACGGATTACGTTTGTTCTTTGCATCACTCTTTTTGATAGGCACGTTCGTCGCACTCGGCGAATGGATTGCCGCTCGCGAAGGGATCGCAGAAGGTTTGAGTTGGCTCGGCATTGCCGGTCACGGGTTACAAGTGTTAGGTGCGTTCGGGATGCTGCTTATCCCTGAACGCAAAGATGAATCAGATAACGAGTTGTAATTGACATACTATGTCAGGATACTTTAAGGATATACAAGAAGGATTAGGGACTGCCCTGAAGGGAATGTCCATCGTCATGAAGCATTTGCTTCAGCCGAAGGTGACACGCCAGTACCCGAACCCCGAAGATCGTTTCCCGATGCCGGAGCGCGCTCGCAACCGTCTCTATGTGAACATGGATGACTGTATCGGCTGCGACCAATGCTCACGCGCATGCCCTGTCAACTGCATCACCATTGATACAGCGAAGGCAGTACCGGGTGAGAACATCGGCACGACCTCAAACGGCAAGAAGAAATCGCTTTGGGTGACGCGCTTTGATATTGATATTGCCAAGTGCTGTTACTGCGGACTATGTGTATTCCCGTGCCCGACAGAGTGTATCCAGATGACGGATGTCTTTGAGTTTTCGGAATATGACCGCGTGAACCTCATCTATAACTATGCAACAATGGATAGCGCAGAAGCCGCGCTCCACAGCGCAAATGCAAAGAAAGATGAAGAACGCGCAGCAGCAGAACGTGCAAAGCAGGCAGAAGAAAAGGCGAAAGCTGCTGCTGATGCTCCGGCAGCACCTGCTGCTCCTGCCGCTCCGAGCGCAGGCGGAGTAAAGCCGCCGCCATTTGCAGCAAAACCGGGCGGGATAAAGCCACCACCGTTCCAAGCTAAGTAATAAGCTCACGAAGCTAACGAATAGATATAGATGTACGATATTATCTTTTACATATTTGCTGCAGTAACGCTCGGGGGTGGTTTCATAACCGCTACTTCGAAGCGATTGGTGTATGCGGCATTCGGACTTCTCTTTGCGTTCTTTGGTGTTGCCGGGCTGTATGTCATGGCGAGTGCTGACTTTCTTGCCGTGACACAGATCATGGTCTATGTTGGCGGTATTCTGATACTCCTGATCTTTGGTATCATGCTTACCAATCGTGTATCGCAAGCTGATGTAACGATGTCAGGAGGTACAAAAGTAGTTACCGGACTTCTATCGCTCGGTCTTTTTGCTATCTTAATGATGGCATACTTCGGAACAGGATCTGAAAAAACGTTAAAAGGTAAAGACGGAAAGACAACGACCGTTAGTACATGGGCAAGTTACAAAACCGAACCATGGAATAGAAGCCCGTACAATAAAGACAAACTCGCTGAAGTACTTTCAAAGCCTTACGGCGCACCTTCGGAAGCAAAAGCAAAAGAGGGAAGTTACGGCACATCATCAGAGATCGGTGCATTGATGCTGACAGATTTTTTAATGCCGTTTGAAATTATTTCGGTCGTCATTCTTGTCGCACTTATCGGTGCGGCAATGATAGCCCGCAAGGAGCCGACACCCGAAGAAGAACAAATGGCTGAATCACGAGGATAAGGAAGAAATAGATGACGGTAGGACTCGGACATTTTCTTTTTGTGAGCGCAGCGCTTTTTTCGCTGGGCGTCTATGCGATGCTCTCGCGTCGGAACGCTGTTGCAGTGCTCATGGGCATTGAGCTTATTCTCAATGCTGCAAATATCAATTTTATTGCGTTTTCGCGTTTTGGCGCTATCAACCTCGGCGGGCAGATGGTCTCGATCTTCGTGATCGTTATCGCCGCCGCCGAAGCTGCTGTTGCGCTTGCGATAGTGCTGAACATTTACAAGAACTTCAAGTCGGTTGACCCGACGCAGGTCGATTCACTTCGCGATTAACACGAGTTTATGCACCAGTTATTGCTGCTCTCTCTAATTATTCTGGCGTTGCCGATGGTGTCGTTTCTGATTATCATCTTCAACCAGAAAAAGCTCAATCATAAAGCGCATCTTGTCGCACTGCCGATCATCGGCATTGGGCTGGCTCTTGCGCTCTATATTGCATTCATGAAGCTTAGCTCCATTCCGGAGACCTTGAGTTGGAGCACGAAGTGGATAGACTTTGGCAATGTGCCCGGTGTCGGCGAGTGGAGCATCTCGATGGGAGTAATGATAGATAACCTGACAGCGATCATGCTCGTCGTTGTTATGCTCATCAGTTTCCTTGTGCATTTGTTCTCAAGCTCATACATGCACGATGATATACGATATAGCCGATACTTCGCCTATCTCGGTATCTTCACGTTCTCGATGCTTGGTATTGTTATCGGCAACAACCTATTTGCGATGTATATCTTCTGGGAGCTTGTAGGTTTTTCAAGTTACTCGCTCATCTCGCATTGGTACGAAAAGCCGGGTCCGCAAGCAGCATCGAAGAAAGCTTTTATTGTCAATCGTGTTGGCGACGTAGGCATGTGGATTGGTCTCATGCTTGTATTCACGACATTCCACACGTTCGATTTCCGCGAGATATTTGCCGCGATCCAAAACGGACTTCCTGATAGTTTCAGCTTACTCGGCTTACCACCTGAAGCAACGCTCACTGCTGCAGGTGTACTTATTTTCTGCGGTGCAGTCGGTAAGAGCGCGCAATTCCCTTTGCATGTTTGGCTTCCCGATGCTATGGAAGGTCCTACTCCGGTATCGGCACTTATTCATGCCGCAACAATGGTTGCCGCAGGTGTGTATCTTACCTGCCGTATCTTTCCGCTCTTGACTGGCGATGCAATGCTCATCGTTGCATGTATCGGTGGATTCACAAGTTTCCTTGCAGCGTCTATTGCATTTACGCAGAATGACATTAAGCGTGTTCTTGCATACTCAACTGTTTCGCAGCTTGGTTACATGATCATGGCACTCGGTGTCGGAGCGTTCAGTGCGGGCTTCTTCCATTTGACGACACATGCTATGTTCAAAGCATGTCTCTTCTTGGGTTCGGGGTCTGTCATTCATGCGATGCACCATGCGCTTCATCATCTTCATGACCACCATACCGACGCACAAGATATGCGCAACATGGGTGGCTTACTCAAGAAGATGCCGATAACAGGTTGGACATTTATTATTGCAACACTTGCTATAAGTGGTATTCCTTTGATGTCAGGTTTTATGTCGAAGGATGAAATACTAGCAGGTACGACGGCATACAGTTCACTCCAAGGCGGTATTGCCTCGGTACTACCTTTCATTGGTTTTGGTGTTGCTATGATGACGGCATTCTACATGTGGCGTCAGGTCTTTATGGTCTTCTTTGGTACTCCGAAGATGCCGGAAGTCTTTGCTCATATTCATGAGTCGCCAAAGGCAATGACCGTGCCGCTTGTTACGCTTGCTGCACTTTCAGTATGGATATGGTATGGCGCAAACCCAGTTGACCCCGCGAACGGATGGTTCATGAAGAGTTGGGCTGCAACACCTGCACAGGTTATACCGGAAAATACAGCTCCGCATTTTGAGCATCATGGCGAAGCTACACATGCAGAGCCAGCTCATGCCCCTGAAGCACATAGCGCTGTTCAGACAGCACCGCTTATGGAGCATCAGGTGATGCTCGAACATAAGACACATGAGGTTGCGCTTATGGGTATGCTAATATCTATAGCTGTTGCTCTTCTTGGTATCTTCGGTGCATGGTTCATGTACTTGCGCAAGCCGCATCTGCCTGATGTTGTTGCCTCGAAGATTCAGCCCATCTATAAGATGAGCTTCAACAAATGGTATTGGGATGAAATATATGATTTTGTCTTCGTCGGTTCGTTCATGATGTTCGCTCGTGCTTGCTCATGGTTCGATACGAATGTTGTTGACGGTATCGTTAATGGCGTTGGCAGAAGCACAGTGCTTGTCTCGAAGATCCACGGTTGGTTTGATAAGTATATCGTTGACGGATCTGTTAATCTCGTTGCAGGCGTCACGCAGATCATTGGGTTGTTCTTCCGCTCGTTCCAGACGGGTAAGATACAGACCTATATGGCATGGACGCTGACGATCGCTGTGCTCATCTCCGCATTTATTGCATGGAGAGTGATGTAATTTGTTAATAGTAATGAATATGAAAAAGATACACATACTCGCACTCTCCGTTGTGATGCTCATGGCATCGCAATGTGTATCTCTCGCCCAAAATCTCGCTGCGCCCGGTGCTGCGCCTGTTGTCGTACCCGGTACTCTATATGTCAAGTTCAATCCCGCTCGATTCGTTGATCTCTCGGGTGTAACTGAAAAACGAACAGGTATACAAGAAGTTGATGCGCTACTTGATAAGATTGGGGCGACAAACCTCGTGAACTTCAACCCAGACCCAACACCTGATAAGATCGACATTAAGTACGGATTTGACAGAACCTATTCCGTTCATTTTGATGGTGAATATACTCCTCGTCAAGTCTGTGATATGTTCGCATCACTTACTTCGGTTCGTCAGGTATCACCACGATTTATTTTCGAGAAAACATATTCCCCGAATGATGAACATCTTGGAAGCCAATGGTATCTTGATAAGATGAACGTCAAACTGGCATGGAATGCAACCAAGGGTGATGCAAGCGTTATCATCGCTGTCTTAGATGATGGTGTAAATTATAACCATGAAGACCTTGCGCCGAACATTGCAACCAACCCCGGCGAAATGGGCAACGACAGTCAAGGCAATGATAAACGCTCGAACGGAAAAGACGATGACAGCGACGGTTATAAAGATAACTGGCGCGGATGGGATTTTATTGATGGCGGAATTTGGGATAAACCAAAGACATGGAGAGCTGATAACGACCCGATTCCCCCACAGCCCAACAGTTCGCATGGCACGCACGTAGCCGGATGTGCATCTGCTAAGGCGGACAATAGCATCGGTCTTGCAGGTATCGGTTTTAATTGTCTGGTCATGCCAATTAAAACAGGTGATTCTTTGAATCAGCTTGCAGCAGGGTATGATGCTATTTATTATGCGGCAGTTAAAGGAGCAAAGATAATTAATTGTTCATGGGGCGGTGAACTAACTTTTCAAGACGACATAGATTACGCACAGAGCGTTATTGATGCAGTAACAGAACGCGGATCGCTGGTTGTAGCGTCATCAGGCAATAAGGGGACAGACAATGACAATAAGCCATTCTATCCGGCTTCTTGTTATGATGTTCTTTCCGTTGGTGCCACAAAAAGTGATGATAAGATACAGGGATTCTCTAATTATGGGAATAGTGTTGATGTATATGCTCCCGGAGGGAACATCTTTACTGTTGGGTACCCCGGTAATTCAAGTTATATTGCAAGTTTCGGCGGTACTTCAGCAGCTTCCCCTCTGGTAGCCGGTGTTGCA
>JAYUZC010000348.1:0-9448 GCA_043752045.1 Bacteroidota bacterium
TAGGAGTAACAATAGAATCATACTCACATAAAACACCCAGCGTTAATTTCTCTGGGTTCTCAATTAAAGGGAGAGCATTTACCGGAGGGAATACATTCCTTACTCCAGTTGTACAGATAGCAAAATATTCAGGCTCATTCATGAGTGGGCGGTGTATAAGAGATATATCACTACGCACACCTTCGATACTATGAACGTAGTATACTATTGCACTTATATCGGGCTGGTCGTTATCTAACTTTGTAGTTCCGGTGAAGAGGACTGCATTTGAATCGCAGCTCGTAAGGATGCGTCTGGCAAGCCGCAACTGTGCATCATTGTAATTTATAGCTGTCTTTGTGTACATCAATCGCTGTTTGTATCCCCCTACGTCGTCAACTAATAGTCGGTACAAAGCCAATTGCAACATTGCTCGACGGTAGTTATCTGTTGCAAAATTAATACTCCCATGTTTCATCGGACGTTTCTCGGAAGCTCGTATCGCCGAAAGAAAACATATTGATACAGAGTCAACATACTTCATTCGATCAATGATAGAGCCGGGCATCTTTAATATAGACCATAATTGAGTGCTGGATGCCATCTTGGCAATATACGCTTTGCCGAGATAATAGTGAGCATCGGGGTTTGTCGGGTCTTCATTCGCAAACTTACCGAACACATCTACAAAGTCAACTCCCGATAGAGATATCGTACCCTTCGAAGAAAAACTATAGTCAGGCATCTCAAAATCCTGTATTGCAGAATCAAGAGTCGTGGCATTGTAATCACTTTTCTTGTCGAACATGCTTCCTTGAGCACGTAACGAGACATTTGATAGCACAAATAGAACGATCGCCAATAATGGCAGGGGCGTTGTGATTAGTCGCATAATTACAAATATACGACAAAATAGCTCATTCAATATGCCACTACGGATACTGGTCTGCGCCTTACCCTACCACATCATCTGCCGCAGCACACCATCAATATAGATAAGGTATGCGCCGTGAGTGAGTTTCTGGGTGGGGATCGTTGTTTGTGTGTTTGCGGAGGCGACGGTAAATCTATCAACTACTCTGCCTACTTCGTCATAGATGACGGCTTCGCGCCCTGGGTGTGCGTTTGTATGAAGTGTGATGCCTTCTTTGTTGTAACTCACGCGTGGGAGAGATGAACTTGTTCTCTCTTGGGCTACGTCATTTGTCGGTGCAATAAACCCATAGCTTTTGCCGACAGGCGGAATGCCGCCAAGCGCAGGCAACGATGTAGTTGTTATCTTCGGTGTCAACGGATTTCCTGAAAGCCAATTTATTTTATAGAACTTTGTCACATCAAGATTCGAGCGAAAGATACCAACCCACGGACCTTTCTCGCCGCCAAGTGCCGAATCACAAACGATCGTATTCTCGCCATAATCAAAGATGAAGTTTCCCGTCTTCTCTTCAAGGTTCATCTTGAAGGTAACATGCGATGAGTCGTTGCATCCCCAATACCCTAACTTTCGGTACTCGATAGAGATGACACGCTCACCCGGCGCACCTGTTACCTGATAGAATATCTTCGACTCCGGACTTACCGAATCAATGCCCGTAAAATATCCGTCAATGATAACGAGCGATGTATCATCTTCTATCTTTAGGTTGCCTAAGATAGAAACGCCGAGCCGCGATGAATCGCTGAAAGTATATTTTGTCCCGAAGATCTTCATCGAGAAGCCGGGCACGTTGATATACGAATAATTTTCATCAACATTTCCCCACGGCATCGCAAGCTCGGTTGCGGTTTCGGGCAGAGGTTGGTATCCGCCTTGTGGCTCGAGAACAAACAGCTTGTAATTCTGTGCGAAAAGTGAAGAAGAAGCAAGAACAAAGAAAAGAAGTAGCAATTTTTTCATAATGAAGTATTGAAGTGAAGTCAATACTCCAAGACACGCGAGAGATGCAAAAGTCGCTTCTCGAAAAGTGAGAAAATACAGGAAGGAGAATTAAACACAAAGACACAAAGGAGATTCATAACACATTATACATCACACAACCCGTGGTATACCACTTATATTTTACCAAAAAATACCTGTACCAATCCTCTGAAATAGCTGTATATTTGTCCTCTCTCGTTCGTGCTTATTTTTGGAGAACAACCTATGTATCGCTCTATTTCACTAATCATTGGATTACTGTTTCTTGCAAGTGTTTCGCTCGCGCAGTTTAATATCCGACCAATGGCTATCGGCAGCCCTCAACCTACAGGAAGCAAGACCTGTACACCGATCACTCCGGCTGCGCTCATTGCGAATATCGGCAATCAACCAAGTCCGCCATTCACAGTTACATTTACGATCCGCGATCTTTTTAGTAATCAGATCGTCTATGGACCCGCTTTTGTCGAGCTTCCGGGATTTAACCAGAACCAACAGCAGACTGTACAGTTCGCTCCTGCCTGGACACCGCCGCTGCCCGGAACCTACCAAGCGACCGTGATCGTGCAAGCGGGCGATAATATCCCGCAAGATGATACGAACCGTGTGGCGTTCACCGTTGGCTCGGGTGAACTCTCACGAAACACTGCTATAACGACGCTTATGTTCGAGTACGTACCGACAAGCCCCTACAAAGATCAACTCGGTGTGTATCTGCATAATAAGACCGTCGCGGATTCACTTTTACCCATAGGTACGATTATCTCAGACGCAGCAGGTACGTTCGTTGATACGGTAAAAGCGCGCAGTTACTTTTTTGTCATTGATAACGAACCAGGGCAGTATATAGAACATTCGTTCACGTATGTAACAATGAACGGCTGCACCGGCGCGATGAAAACGCAAGAAGCGCGAACTCCGCCTGTTTTCAACGGTGTCGAAATTAATTACAATACGTATGATAATAACTACGTGACCGGTGGTAAATGTCCGCCGGGTGTATCCATACCTGCAACCGTTACAACACCAAAGCCGAATAATACAGAGTGGGCGATCATCGTGCCCGGTCCGCCAATAGATGCGGGTGATTGGGATGATAAAGCGATCGCAAATGATATAGAACGAGTCAAAGATTATCTCAATGGAGCAGCCACAGGTCCCGGTGTTAATGGTGCTAACATTGCCGTAGCGGGTAACCCCGCAGTCGGTGCATCGCTCAAAGATATTTGTGATCAGATAGATGCGCTCAAAGGCAAAGCATGTACCAAAGTATATTTTTATTACATCGGGCATGGCTATGACGGCGGGATGATTCTTCGCAAAGACCCCGGTCCCGGAACAGATCGCGTGAGCTACACAAAACTTGCCTGCAAACTTCTTGAAGCAGGTATTCAGAATGTCTGTATCGTTATCATGGCATGTCATAGTGGTTCGGCTGTGAGGTTAATGACGAACAAAGAATGGAAAGGACCCGACGGTAGAAAGAGAAAGCTCAAGGGCATCATCCTCACATCATCCAATTCTACAAACACAACGACGGGGCAAGCAGACGGCTCGCCGTTCCATAAAGCAATGCTTGAGTGCGGCAAAGACCCGCGAGCAAACCTCGATAGCACAGCAGGTGTATCGCTCTATGAAGCATGTATCTGGGCAAAGGCAAACAACCCGACTATGCAAAAAGACGGGGCAAGCTGCAATAAGCTCAATGACCCGTCAGGCGCGAACCCAATTCAGGCACCACGTGTCATACGCGGGACTATCAATGATGGGCGCACGGAAGAACCGCTCAAGTATGAAGTTATTAAGTTCTTCTATCCGCCTCGCACCGAAGGAAAAAAGAAGATACCTGTCTGCCGCGTGTTCGTCTATGTATATAATGACACCGATAAACCGCATCGCCCGCAGAACAAAGTAAAACTTATTTGTATCGAAGCTGGCGGTGCACAGAGTGTTGTTAATGAAGCGGCGCATGACCTCGCGCCCGGCGAACGCAAATGTATCGCCGAGCTTCCGGCAAAATGCAAATCATTCAGATTTGATGTCGGTCCCAAGCGAGGCATTCCCCTTGCAGGCACGACGCGAACTGATGAAGAGCGCGCGATCGTGCTTTCGCGCGAAGAACTCATGGCTGAAGGCTATGCACTCCCCGGTGATAGCGGTTCATGGTTCGATACATACGTCTCGGCTCCGCCGTCATACGGTGCCGCTGTTATGCCCGGTCGTTTCTATGCCTATGACTCAATGACGGCATTCACCGTACTTGCGCTTATGCCCGATACTGCAACATCAGGCGGACGTATGAGTGCGATCTCCATTCGTAATAACGAAGATACCGTCCACTACCCTATCATTGTCTATCTCTTTGACAGCACGCATACAGCAAATGACTTGAACCGAGCATTCAACTATAGTTATATCTCGCATGACTCAACCTTGCTGTTTATGGATGCAGGCAGTCATCTCTCTATGACGAACTCGATACTCTCGCTCGACCCACAGCACGTTCATGATACAATAAGTGATCTCTTCTTAGAGAAGTTTAGCTTTATCGAGTCGCAAATACAAACCGATTCATCGCAGCCATATAATCTCTACTTGAATCGCGATCTTGATTGGCGCAATTCATCGGTTATCGGAGCGAACAGAATAAAAGTCAGCGGAGACAATCTTAACGTTCATATTGAGAACGGTATGATCATTAATTCAAAACAATATGGAATCGAGATAGAAGGAGACAGAGCCGATGATGTGATTCGTGGTATTCATATTGATTCTGCTACGGGCACTGCGCTTCGCATTCGCAACGCCGCGAACGTAACCATACAAGATTTCCGCATCGAGAATACAAGCGGTTTTGATATTTCATCATCGTTAAGCTCAAATACTCGGCTAGTTGATACATACTTTGACTCATCAAAGGTAGAACGTCCGACGGATTCGCTAACCCGCGCATGGACAACCTTCTTTGTCGTAAGTGATACCGCAGGAGATCCTCTCAAAGATGTAATAATCATGATAGCTGACAAAAATAATGTGATGGTAGCTCGTGACACGACTGACTCACTCGGCTTCTCGCTTATTCACGAACTTGTGCAATACATTATGCACGATACGAAAAGCACAGACTTTAGTACCTATACTATTCATGTACGATATAATAGTAAAGATAGTGCATTTACCTACAATGCCAACGACCGCAGAGCACACCAGATACGCCTCAAACGTGCACCAACATCTGTTGCGCGGCAAGACGTTAGCCAATTCCAAGTTATACAATATCCGAACCCTGCATCAGACAACATAAACATCGGCTTCACGCTTGCAAAGCCAAGCGATGTAAAGATAACCGTCTATGATGCACTCGGAAAAGTGATGGCAACTTCACAAGCATTCTATCCGTCAGGAGTAAACAGCATGAATGTTGCTCTCGGCAATATGCCGACAGGGTGGTATGTATATGAAGTGAGTGTAGGCGGAGTAAGTGAACGGTATCGGTTCGTGAAGGAGTAGCAGATTTCAAAAGAGCACGCCGGCGGCGTGCTCTTTCATTTACTGCACAATAAACTTTGTTCGCAGCGATTGGTGACCGCTGCGTTTTACTAACACTTCATACATTCCTGACGGAAGTGATTCAAGGTCTGTAAGTGCAATTTCCTGCTTGCCTGTAGTGAGGCGAGTTGAATACTCTTTGAGAGTTGCTCCCGTTACAGAAATAATTTGAATTTCACATGCACCTGCTTCATCACTATCGAGTGTGAGTGTTGCAGATGTTGATGCGGGGTTTGGTGTGATGCTTATATTAGGTGTTGTTACTGATTCAGATTCAACACTGTTTGTGCTTTCGGGTGAGAGTTTTACGATCCAGAAGTCTGCCGTGTCACGGTTTCCATGCTGTCCGCTCACGTTACCATCGTTGGAAGTGCTCGCTCCTGCTACAATAAAGCCTTGATCTCTAGTCTGTTGAATAGAGAAAGCAACATCCCCACCACCCCCACCAAGCGCTTTTTGCCACTGAATCGATCCGGTATCATTCAATTTTACGATCCAGTAGTCACCGTTTCCATAGTTTCCCGTTACGTCTCCATCATTAGAAAAACTAATTCCTGCAACGATATACCCACCATCTTGGATCTGTTGAATGGAGTGAGCTTCATCCACATAGGTTCCTCCGAGAGATCTCTCCCATTGTATAGTACCTGTGGCATTGAGCTTTACAACCCAATAGTCATAATCACCGTGATTTCCTGTCACGTCACTATCGTTTGAATTGCTCCTCCCGGCTGCAATATACCCACCGTCCCTAGTTTGACGTATGCAGAGAGCCTCATCATCATTGGTTCCTCCGAGAAATCTCTGCCACTGGATAGTACCGGTGACATCGAATTTTACTATCAAGTAGTCCCGGCCACTAGAGTGTTGTGAGAGATGATAACCGTAGGTGCTTCCAGCAACTATATATCCGCCGTCCTCTGTCTGCTCAATAGAATTTGCACTTTCATTTCCATGTCCACCGAGTGATAGTTGCCACTCAATAGCCCCGTTCATATTCAGCTTCACGATCCAGAGATCAAATTCATCATAATGCTCTAGCACATCACCGTTTTTTGATTTACTGCTCCCCGCAACAACATATCCACTGTCTCTTGTCTGTTGGATAGAAAAACAGTAATCATACTCGCTTCCGCCGAGCGTTTTCTGCCATTGAATTACCCCAGAACTATCGATCTTTACAACCCAGTAGTCATAGCCACCATGATTCCCTGTAACATCGTTGTTGTTTGAGCTGCTGGTTCCTGACACGATATACCCGCCGTCGTGGGTCTGTTGAATAGAACGAGCTTCATCGGTAAAGCTTCCTCCGAGAGATTTCTGCCATTGTATAGCCCCGGTATCATTCAACTTGACGATCCAGTAGTCTTGATAACCGTGATTTCCCGTCACATCACCGTCTGTGGAAGTACTCAATCCTGCCGTGATATATCCCCCATCACGTGTCTGTTGGATGGAATAGGCTGCATCCCCATTGCTTCCTCCAAGCGATCTTTGCCATTCTATTCTCGGCGGACCTTTTAGCTGTGCGCGAGCGGACTGATGGAATATCAGGATAAATAAAAATACTAAAAATAATGCCGTAATGCGTTTCATATTTATTATAACCCATATTACCGTAGAAAGTTTTTAGGGTTCATAAAAAAAAGAGCGAGCGGAAGGTGTCCCCTACTTCCCCGTTACAAGCAGGTAGGTGATGTATCCAAGTGCAGCTACCATGTTCGCATAGCCGAGTGCTTTTATCCACCACGGAGTTTCGGAATAATACATAGGTCCGCCGGAGATGTCTTCCCACTTGAGCGAGTCCGGATGTTTCGGCGGCGGGTCAACGATGACACTATGCATACTTCTATCGCCAAATGACTTCTCAAAGATAACATCGTTCATGCGTGTATTCGGTTCTTGCGCTGTTTCTTCTTTTGGTGTCTGGGTTTCTTCGGCAATCTCTGCTTCAGGTTCGGCTTGAGGTTTCACCGGAGTCGGCGTTACTTTTCTTTGTGGCTTTGCTGTCTGTTCTTTCTCTGGTAGTGTCACTTCTTTTGGTGAAGTAATAACGAATTCCTCTTGCTCACTGGGAACAGGGATTTCTTCTTCGGTCTTGCACCCAAAGAAAATGAGGAGGAGGAAAAGTAAGCAGCGTTTCATGCGTTGTGATAACGTAACCATCAATAGAAATACGCCTTAGCTCAAGGGTAGAAAAAAAGGGCAGGTTAAAACCTGCCCCTACTAAAAACGTATAGCACACAGCACACCAATTATTGCACTATTACCTTCATCATCTCCGAGCCATCTGGGCTGTCAAGACGTGCGAAGTAGATACCCGCGGTAAGCTGTGATACATCGAGATTTGCTTCATGTATGCCGTTCGGGAGTATGCCGTCATATATTGATGCGACCTTGTTCCCTTTCACATCAAAGAGCGAAAGCGTTACTGCCATCGTGCGTCCAGTCTCTATCTCAAACGTTGCAAGCTCACGTGTAGGATTTGGATAGATGCTCCGAAGCATATCATGCTTTTTTGCGACAGGTGTACGCGGCGCAGAGAGCGTAACGATAGTATCGTTGGTCGTCAAACGAATGATAGCCGTTTTCAAGCCGACTGCAAACGCCGTATGCAGCGAGGGATGATGAACGGCATTCAACTTTAATGCTGTGCCGCTATTGACCTCAACCCAGGATGCACCGCCATCGGATGTATGTGATGTTCTGCCGTCAATCCCGACAGCGGTTCCGCTATGAGCATTCAAAAATGACATACCATAGACAGAATGATTGAGAGACGAGTCCATCAACTGCCACGTATTCCCGCTATCGAGTGAGCGAAGCCATGGTCCTCTGCGAGCAGTCCCTTCACCTAAACTTCCGGCAGCATATCCGATAGCAGGAGTTGGGAATGAGAGCGCGTACCCTTCGTTAAAATCCTCATCACCGACAATACCACTAATCGGTGTCGGCTTCCAGGAAAAGCCATTATCATCGGTACGAACAATGTGTCCTCGATTAAGAAGGTCATTCGTGATTATTTTCTTCGAGAGTGTACCAATCACAACTGCACTGCGATCAGATATATACGCAACATCGCGGAAGTTCAGTGTGTCAGGATTGCCGGTTATATTTATCCATGTAGTGCCACTATTCTGTGTCATAAGTATTACACCGTTCGAGCCGCAAACAATTCCGCGTGTAGTATCAAGGAAATCAACACCACGAAGTGCGCCCGAAGAGTTTGAGACTTGTGCCTGCCACGTGAGTCCGCCATTACGAGTGCGAAGAATGGTACCGTTATCACCAACAGCAATTCCGACAAGTGGAGATGGAAAATCAAGGTCATATAGTGTGCCTGTGGTTGTTGTCAGTATTTCTTTCCAGACCTTGCCGCCATCTGTTGAGCGGACAATAAGCCCTGTCGTACCGGCTGCAACAACATTCAATGAATCAATTGCATAGACTGTGTTTAAACCGACAGCATCCGCAACGACTCTATCAAAAACGACTTCCCAAGATGATGCTCCGGTATAGGTTCGAAGAATAATACCGTTTGAGCCAACGACCACTCCGTTCTTTTTATCGGGAGCAAAAGATATCCCTTTGAGTGATGCCGCGCCGAATGGCTCGGAGTTCACCCATGAGAGACCTCCGTTTGTCGTCATATAAATGCTTCGCCAGTCGCAGACAACAATAACCTGTTCTTTTGATAGCATGACAACGTCGTTACACCCACCTCGCGGCGATACATCCTGCTTCTGCCAACTCTTTGCGCTGTCGGTGGTAAGATAGATGGCTCCATTCTCACCGGAGATAGCACCGTCTTTTCCGTTTATATAATCAACGGCATACATACTATTCGCGTAAGTATCTGTAAAGATAGTCCACGATGTGCCGCTATCACGTGAAATGAAGCGGACTCCGTTGGTCCCACACATGATACCATGCGATGGCGTCATGAACTCTATATCTTTCAGATCAATGCTCGTTTCTAAGACAATGGATTTCCATGTCTTG
>JAYUZC010000349.1:0-3770 GCA_043752045.1 Bacteroidota bacterium
GATATCCTGATTGTTACAGGCACCGAACACGTTGGTGATTTTATCTCTCTGCTCGGATCCGGAAAAGATTTTGGCTGTAAGCTTACCTATCGTGTGCAAGATGAGGCAGGCGGTATCGCCGAGGCACTGTCGCTTGCAGAGCGATTTGCACAAAATGAACCTATGTGTGTTATTCTTGGCGATAACATCTTTGAAGACTCTATTGCAGATATTATTACTTCATTTTTACGAGACACGAGCAAAGCGCATCTAGTATTAAAGAAGGTAGCTGACCCCGCTCGATTCGGTGTTGCCGATATAAAAGACGGAAACATTACGAACATCGTCGAAAAACCAAAGACGCCGACTTCTGACCTTGCCGTAACAGGTATCTATTGCTACCCCGCTGATGTATTTAACATTGTCAAAGATCTTAAGCCATCACAACGTAATGAACTTGAGATCACCGATGTCAATAATGCTTATCTTAAGGAGAATCGTTTGACGTATTCTACATTTACAGGATACTGGAGCGATGCGGGGACGTTCCCTTCGCTTGATAAAGCCAATGAGCTTGTCCGCACTTCACCACCACAATTTTAATTATCGCTTGAATATCTTCGTTACCGGCGGTGCCGGATTCATCGGGACAAATTTTGTCCGTATGGCTTTATCCAAAGGATACAACGTCCTCAACTATGATGCGCTGACCTATGCTGGTGATCGTCAGAATCTCGTCGAATTTGAAGGAAATTCAAACTACCACTTTGTGCACGGCGATATTTGTAATACGCTGGTTGTTGAAAAAGAACTTGCGAAAGGGTTTGACGGAAGACCGTTTGATATGGTAGTCAATATAGCTGCAGAAAGTCACGTTGATAGATCACTCTATTTTGCAACTGAATTTAGCCGCACTAACTGTTTAGGCGTTGCCACGCTTCTCGAAGCTGCCAGAAAGAACAATATCCCAACGTTTATCCAAGTATCTACCGACGAGGTCTATGGTAGTTTAGGCGCGACTGGAATGTTCACGCTTAGCTCTCCGCTTCGCCCCTCAAGTCCATATTCAGCATCCAAGACAGCCGGTGATCTTGTCGCGCTGTCGATGTATCATTCATTCGGCTATGATGTCCGCGTTACACGCTGTACGAATAATTATGGGGCATATCAACATCCCGAAAAATTTATCCCGACTATCATCACAAAGGCATTACATAAAGAGACCATTCCAATCTATGGAGACGGACTTGCCGTGCGGGATTGGATATTTGTCGAAGACCATTGTGATGCGATCTTCGCCGTAATGGAGAAAGGAAAAGCAGGGCAAGTATATCTTTTTGGTGGTTCTTCCGAACTTTCAAATCTTGACTTAACAACACATGTTCTTTCAGCATTAGCAAAGTGTAAAGGGGTTGAACTTGATTCGTACACATTGCTGCTTAAACACGTAGCTGACCGCCCTGGACATGACAGACGCTATGCAATTGATTGGTCTGTCTCAGAAAAAGAGCTTGGTTGGAAACCACAAACACAGTTTGCAGAAGGAATACAAAGAACCGTTACCTGGTACCTCGAAGAGGAACAATGGTGGACAAATCATCGTAAAAAGTTAGCATGAATATAATTATTATTGGTAACGGGCAGATCGGCTCTGCATTAAACGATGCTCTTTCCGAGCATAATATTCTCCATTGGACAAAGGACATTGCAGAGCTAACCGAGGCAGAGATCATTGCACATAAAACACAGGCTGTTATATGTGCTGCTGGAAAGACAGACCTTGCATGGTGCGAGGCAAATCCGAGAGAAACATTTCGTTCAAATATCGAAGCACCGGTAGAACTCTATCAGACAATTCATGCTCTCAACAATGAGCTTGTAGAGCCGATACGATACTTACATTTTTCAAGTGGTTGTGTGTGGGATGGTCCTTACAATGAAAAAGGCGAACCATTCACACCGGAACATCCCCCTACTCCAGCGGCTCTCTATTCATGGACGAAAGCTGCGTGTGACGAACTGCTGCTTCGTGAAGATAGAAACAACGTTGCGATACTTCGTCCACGACAGGTCTATAGTCCGCAGAACTCTCCGAGGAATACATTAATAAAGCTATTAAAGTACCCTCAGCTTGTTACGACCGATCAGTCACTTTCAAGCATTGATGTTATCATTAAGACAGTTCGTTATCTACTTACTGCCGGTCTTAACTGGTCAGGTATCTGGAATATATACGATAAAGGTATTACTACTCCCTTTGCGATCGGAGCTATGATGGCTGAACTCGGGATGCGCGAAGTGCCAACTGCTCTTGAAAAGACAGATCTTGACGCCTTCCACAAGCCGCGCCGAGTTGATACGGTTCTCTATGACGAACGCTTCGAGCGACTCATCGAACCCGACGAAGTTATTCCTACACTCATGAGAACATTAACAGAACTTAAGAATACATTGTAGGATCGGTCTTGTGTTTGTTGCGCCGCCATAGCCACAGAACAAATGTAGCAAATGTTACAACGACAAGAAATAAACTCACGACCAGTATAGATTCATCATCCAGCTTTGGTATCAATGCAGTTGGTGGCTTTGCCGCAGAAGTGATTTCCTCTGATACAGAAACATACCCCCAGACTGTCAATGCAAGTAGTAAAAGAATAATACCCCATCCTATAATTGTAAACACCGGACTTTTTCTTTCTTTATCCGAATGTTTATCAAGGAACGGGACGAGCGTCCAAAATCCCATCAACAGACCAAAGCCGAGTAAGGCAACCCATTCAGGCACGACGCGCACTGTCTGAAAGAGAAACATGAAGTACCATTCGGGATGGACACCCTCCGGCGGCTCTGATGGATTGTATATATCATACGCTTTGCCAAGCTCCCACGGATAGATCATTGCTATTGCAATAAGAACACCAAACCCCACAAGCCATATCATCATCTCCTTTGTGAAATAGCTCGGAAAGTATTTTTCTTTTCCTTTTACCGTAGCTCCGATAGGTGTGCTCACACCAAAGAGCGCTACCATTGTGATATGTACTACGACAAGTAGTATTGACAATATCGGAAGTACTGCAACATGAAGTGCAAAAAGTCGCGTAAGTGTCGCGCCGCTGACATCAGCCGAACCTTTGATGATAGAAGAGATAAACTCACCAATGATCGGCACTTCATTCGGCACTTCGGCTCCTACTTTCGTAGCAAAGTATGCCGTCTCATCCCACGGAAGAAGATAGCCCGTAAAACCAAAGCCAAGCATAAGCATCAAGAGCACCACACCTGATAACCACATCAGATGTCGCGGCATCCTGTATGACTTCAAAAAGAACGTACTGAACATGTGGGCAATCATCACTGCAACTACCACGTTCGCACCCCATGAATGTATCGAACGCACTAGCCAGCCGAACGGTACAGTCGTCATGATTCGCTCAACACTTTTATGGGCTCCTTGAACACTGGGTTCATAGTAGAACAGAAGCAATACACCTGACACAATCTGCACAATAAAGAACAGCAGCGTCAAGCCGCCGAGATAGTACCAGAATGAATGTTTATGACGCGGGACGGTCTTTTCTTCAAGTGCAGTAAGCGGCTCGCGCAAATGAAGCGCATTGATAACTTCTTTGTACCAGTTCTTCATGCTTTCTTCTTTGGCATTAGTGATATTTCGAGCATTTCGCCGTCCTGCGTGATAGTGAGTTCGGTAAGCGGACGTTTCGGTCTGGTGCCGGGGATGTTCACACCGTTCGCATCATACATTCCCTTATGGCATTTGCAAAAGAATC
>JAYUZC010000350.1:0-3768 GCA_043752045.1 Bacteroidota bacterium
ATATCACTGCCCGGTATAAAATCTCCGGAAGCATTTAAGGCAATAGAGCGAATGATGTTCTTACCTGTAGATGTCCCATTTGTAAAGTTTTCTAACCAAACACTATAGTAAAGTCTGTTCTCACGATGATTGTACCCAATGCCCCAAAGAAGATCTCCGAACGGGGCATATCCAAGTGTCTGATTATCCACAACCATTGCTGGATTTGTTGTTCCTAACGGACTTGCCGGAGCTACCGGATCATAGAATGCCTCAATGTCTCCCGTAATAGGATGAATACGGTAGATCACCCCGTCTTCCATGTTTGTCACGAAAAGTTTGTCATGCCTCTCATCATATGTGATGTTTCCAAGTCCGGGCTTCATTGTAGTACCATTGCCGTTAGGCAGTGTGTTTGAAATTACAGAAGCAGCTGGTGTTTGTGTAAAACTACCCGTACCTACTAATATAGTTACATTTCCTGTGAGAGGGTCAACACGGTAAATGGCACCGGAACCACCGGGACCGAAGGCAAGAGGTTGCGAGATTTGATTGGCATACGTCACCGATGGATTCATGTAATTACTGACGTATGTTGCTGTGGCAGTTAAGAAAATGGCGTTACGTTTATCAATAGCTATTCCATATACTTGCCCTATTGCCGAGGATTTCCAAGCCGCACCAGGCGCATGATACATCGGAGCGGGCCATGCAGAGACAGTGCCGGGACCAATGGGGCTATGCAGATTAATAAGTCCAAAGACATAATCGTCCTTTATTGTAATCGAAGGCTGAGTCTGATATCCGGAAAAACATGTGACCACTGCCCAGCCATTGAGAGTATTTGTCGGGATTGAATTTGGCCCAACTATAGGGCTACCAAACATTTGTGCACTTGCGTAGTTGCTCAAGAATCCCCCTATAAGGATGAGAGCAATGAGTGAGGTTCTTAGTATATGTATCATAAAGACAATGAACTAAATAGTTAAGGTGTAGAAAAGAATAAGTATATGAATGTACAAAGATACGTCTTATTTTTTTTTACAAATGAAAACCCACAAAATACTTACTATATATGGAATATGGACAATTCTCAATCTACTGGACCAAAAAATGCTTATTTTCGTAGGTTAGAATAAACGACGGCGAAGCATGAACATAGGAAAACCTTCGGGATACGACAGTGCAGTCTTTATTAAGGACTTGAAAGCGGCGATGGAGTTCGTTGAGCGGCGCGTGATTAACCGCTCCGAGCTTGTCGAGCAGATATTCCTCGCGCTTGTTGTCGGTGAGCACGTTCTTATCGAGAGCCGCACGGGTGTTGCCAAGACGCTCCTTGCTGAGCAGGTCTTTGCCATGTTCGAGGGGGCGCGTATCTATAAGGTGCAGGCATCAAAAGAGCAGCAGCCCGATACATACTTCGGCGGACTCGACATCGAAGAACTCAAGAAAGGTCTTATCATTCATAACACGAAGGGCTCGCTTGTCGAGAGTGAACTTGGTTTTATTGACGAGATATTCGATGCGAATGATTATACGCTCCGTGCACTCTTATCTGTACTGAACGAACGCGCACTTGTTCGCGGTGTGCAGATAGTCCCGGCGGCAATTCATACTGTCATTGCTGCGACGAATTACCTCCGCATCTCCGAAATCACTGAAGCATTGCTCGATAGATTCTTATTCAAAGCACTTGTTATCCCTGATAAAGATCCGTTCGTGCAGTATCTTATCGGCGAGCAGTTCTTGAAGCGTTCGGGTGATGTGAAGCAGCCGGTGAAGAAAGTGCATTACGATCATTTGAAGTATGCGAATTGTATCATCAAAGGACAGGTCGAGGGTGAGAAGATAGATGTGCCGCCGGAGATACTCTACTTTACGAACCTTGTCATTCGTCATTACGAAATTCAGCGCAATCGCCTGATACAAGAGCGCCCGCATGAAGAGCGTCTGCGCCAAAAAGATTATTACATCTCACCCCGTACGCAAGCAAAGGCACTTGACCTGCTTCGCGCACTTGCATTCTTAAAAGGAAGAACAGCCGTTGATAAAACAGACGTCGCGCGTCTGCATTATCTTTTCTGCACGACAGGCATTGCCGGCGAACGCGCTCTCTTCCAGAAATCGTATGATACCTTGCAGCATCTCTATGGTGCGTCGAACGGCTTCGAGCAACTTGCACAGATGCTTGTATTACATGACATCCTCCGCCGCTTCCGCCAAGATCCGTCGCTCCTGACAAAACCGATGGCAGAACTCGAAGGCATAGAGGTCAAGCGTTCTGTAGTCGAATGGGCGAAGGAGACGTTCGGCACAGCCGATACCGACATCGAACACAAACGCCGCCTCTGCGAGAAGTTCTTAGATCACGTCGTTCCCGTCACCGAAGATATCAAACAAATGAAAACCCACTTAGCGCAAGAAATAAAGCAAGTCTTCGCAACGGGGGACGAGCATTTTAATTAGGGGAATGAAAAATGCCTACAGTACTGCTGATTGATGGGTGGAGGTTCTTCATTTATCCAAATGAAGGGAATGAACCGTTTCATATTCATGTAGAAAAAGCAGAGAAGGAAGCAAAGTTTTGGCTTGATAGTGTAAAGTTTACCGCAGAGCCGGCTGTAACCTACAACATGAACTCGAAGGATATTCGTCAAGTAAAGAGGATTATTTTTGAGTATTTTGAGGTTTTTGAAGAGGCATGGAAAGACATTCATGGTAATAGAAGCTAACACAAAATATCACGACCTCAAAGACGTATCTGTCAAAGACGATACTCTTTCCTTTACGCTCGAAGGGGAAGTATACTCGTTTGCCCTTTCTCAAGTATCGAAGCGTCTTGCAAATGCCTCAAAACTTGAGCGTGAACTCTATCATGTATCACCCTCAGGATATGGCATTCATTGGCCTGCGATAGACGAGGATATATCCATAGACGGACTCTTGGGTATTGTCCATACACCGCGATCCCAGCAAGCAGACGTACTTGTTGCATAAAATTGGTTGGTTCCTTGTAACTTTCCACCCCCTCAAGCGTTTTAACTTTGGGCTCAATTTTACCCTACTACCGCTATGAAACAAGCATTTTTTATCCTCGCAGCATTTCTCTTCCTTGCGCCAAGCATGTTGATGGGGCAGGATTTTGAGGTGGTGAGTCCAACGGATAAGGAGATATTCCGTGTTGTGTGCTCAGACTATAAAGATAGTCTTGTTGAAATTTCAAATAACACTAATACAGACCTTCTAATTAAAGCAGAGGTACTAAATACCCATAAGATCAACTTGCGCTACAATAGTTGGCTTGTACCAAAGAAAACAAAAATGAAGTTGTTCCTTGTAGTAAGTGCTAATTTCTTTCCCTTTGATACAGGGACAGGGAAGTTGCGATTCTATACAAATACTCATTCAGATACTGTTAATATCAAACTTACATATACGAATGCGTTTGTTATCGGCGGAGGTTGTCAGGTTAGAAATATTGCTTATATGGATGTCCCCGTAGGGGATACGGTCCGACAAGTTTTTTATGCAGTAAATAACCTAGGATCACCAGTCAAGTGCAGTCCTTTTGGATATGAAATAAACAATGATAAGTTTGTCGAGCTTATCAGACCACTTTTTGATACTGCAAAGGAAGTTGAGACCGGGAAATACTTTGCATTCTGTGAAGTATTATTTTCACCGAAGCAACCCAATGTAAGCAGAGGTGGATATGCTATGCTTGCATATTTTAAGAATAACTCTAATAGAGGAGATCAATTGTGTATAAACATTGATTACCTAAGGTCG
>JAYUZC010000351.1:0-9404 GCA_043752045.1 Bacteroidota bacterium
GCGCTTCAACAAGAAGATAACGAGTTGGACTCTTTTCGATTTTGCCAATTCATCGTTCGCGATGATAATGGTGACGTTCGTCTTCCCGATATACTTTGGAAATTTTATTGTCACTGACGGACACGGTGACCTCTATTGGGGTTTAGCAATGAGCGGATCGATGCTCGTTGTAGCGCTGCTTGCTCCGGCACTTGGGGCTATCGCAGATGCGACACGCTCGAAGAAGAAATTCCTATTTGTTTTTACACTCATCGCAGTCCTCTGCACTGCCGGTACATACTTCCTTATGCCGGGCATGGTGCTTGTAGGCGCGCTGCTTTTTATCTTTGCGAATGCTGGCTTTGAAGGAGGCATCGTTTTTTATGATGCATTCTTACCCGAGATAACTACTCCCAATAAATACGGACGCATCTCCGGCTACGGTTTCGCTGTCGGGTACTTCGGCTCGCTCGCGGCGATTCTCGTGAACATGGGTTTTCTCGAGAGCGAACAATACAAAGAGACATTTCTCGTAACAGCAGTGATGTTCGCCGTCTTCGCAATCCCACTCTTTCTTTTTGTACCTGAAGCAAAACCTCAAGCAAGCAGTGATTCTATCTTTACGTTAATTAAGAACGGATTCAAGCAAGTACGAAAGACCATCGGCAATATCCGCCGTTACCGCAACGTCTCGATATTTCTACTTGCATTCTTTCTCTATAACGATGCAATACTTACGGTCATCGGTTTTTCCGGTCGTTATGCAAAAAACACGCTTGGCTTCACGACATCAGACCTTATCATGCTGCTGTTGATGGTACAACTTGTTGCTGTTATTGGCTCACTTGTCTTCGGATGGTATGCCGATAAACGCGGCGCGAAACGCACGATCATGATAACGCTTTGCATCTGGCTTCTTGTAATCCTTGGCGCATTCTTTAGCGAGGATAAGACATCGTTCTTTGTAGTAGCAGGTGTTGTTGGGCTGGCGCTTGGGTCAAGCCAATCGGCATCACGTTCGATGATGGCGCACCTCACACCCAAAGAGCACACCACAGAATTCTTCGGCTTTTACGACGGCTTCTGCGGCAAAGCCAGCGCCGTCATCGGTCCGCTCATCTTCGGTGTCCTCTCCGACGGCTTCGGTCAACGCCCCGCAATAGTATCATTGGGTGTCTTCTTCTTAGCAGGTCTGTGGTTGGTGCGGAAGGTGAAGGAGTAACTCACCCCACATCTAAAAAGCTTTCCTTTTCTTGGTAGAGGCGGAGTAGCTCTTGTCTTGTACCCATGTGTTCTTTGGTGCGGAGTTGGGGATCGCGTGTTAAAAGGTCGCTTACGTTAGCCGTTGCTTCGTTCAGCAGGTCTTCATCGAAGATGAGGTCAGCGAGTTTGAGTTTGAGTACACCTGATTGCTGTGTACCCAGGAAGTCGCCGGGTCCGCGCATAGCGAGGTCGGCTTTTGCTATCTCAAATCCGTTCGTTGTGCTTTCTAAAACTCGCAGACGCTCGAGTGCCTCTGTTCGTTTTTCTATCTCTTCACTTGTAAGCGCAAGTTGCGAGTCGGGTGAAAGTTTATCGCTCGGGACAAGAATACACTCCGATTGTTTTCCGCCACGCCCAACGCGTCCGCGTAGTTGATGAAGCTGCGCCAACCCGAACCGCTCCGCATTACCGATAACCATGAGCGTAGCGTTCGCAACATCAATTCCAACTTCAATGACGGACGTAGCAACAAGTATATCAAGATCGTGCTCGCGGAATGCTGCCATCACTGCTTGTTTCTCGTCGCTCTTGAGCTTACCATGCACTAACCCGACGCGCAGATCAGGAAAAATCTTTTCCTTAAAAACTTCATACGCGCTGATGGCTGTCTTTACATCCTTCGAGTCCGATTTTTCTAATTGCGGATAGACAATATAGACCTGCTCATTGCGACTAACAACTACTTCCTTCATGTGACGGAACAACTCACGCTGTTCTTTCGGGAAGACGATACGCGTTACTATTTCTTTGCGTCCTGCGGGCAATTCATCTATCGTCGAGACATCAAGGTCTTGATAGAGCGTCATCGCAAGTGTACGAGGGATCGGCGTTGCCGTCATGATGAGCACATCGGGCGGAGCTATCGGATTTTTTGCGACGAGTGTCTTGCGCTGCTCGACACCAAACTTGTGTTGCTCATCAGCAACAACGATACCCAGTTTCTCGAACTCGACACTCTCTTCAAGCAGTGCATGTGTGCCGATAACGATATGCGTCATGCCTTCGCGCAGTTCTCTCAGAATTTCTTCTCGTTGTTTCTTCGGCTGTTTCCCGACAAGAAGTGATACTTCTATCGGCAACCCTTCCAACATTTTTGATATTGACTGGTGATGCTGCTTTGCAAGCACTTCCGTCGGAGCCATGAGCACTGCCTGATAGCCGTTCTCAACTGCCATAAGCATTGCAAGTAGCGCAACAATGGTCTTCCCGCTCCCAACATCACCTTGTACAAGCCGGTGCATCGGGATTGGTTTGTTGTGTCCACTCTTTGACATATCTTTCGCAATCTCACCGATGACTCGCTTTTGTGCGTTAGTGAGACTGAAGGGAAGATTTTTTATGACTTTAAGTATCAGCGACTTGTCTTTCGTCGTAAGTCCTTCGCCCTTCGTTACTGAATTCAAAGATGAAACATCAAAGCGAATCCCACTCCTCGAAAGTGCATGCATCTTCATCCGCTCGACAGCAAAGCGAAGCTGGAGGAAGAATAACTCTTCGTATTTTAAGCGCTCTTTGGCATGATGAAGTGATTCAGGTGATTCGGGGTTATGCGCAGTGCTTATTGCTTCAAAGCGTGTTGGAAATTTTCTTCCGGCGAGAATCTCTTCAGGTAATACTTCTTTTGTTGCTTCCTTGAACTCATCTGTCGTCACAACTTGCTCAAGCATTGCGCGTAGCTGCATCTGCGAGAGTCGCGCTTCTTTGAATGCTTGAGAAAATCTATAGACAGGAAGCATTCGTCCTTCGAGAAGTTGTTTGCTATCAGATACTTTCTCGACAAATTCCGGATGGACTATCTGCGGATCATTACGATAAATATTCATGTACCCGATAGCGACGATCTCCTCACCAACCTTATACTGCTTCGAGATCCACTCGGCAAATGCAAAGTAGATAAGGTAAAGATGACCGCCTGAATCATCAGCTATTTTGATGCTCGTGCGCCCGGGTTTTGGAAAATGATGATGATTAATAGCGGTGACTTTCCCTCGAACAGTTACCGAATGCCAGAGATAGTCCTTCGCCTCGGAGAGTTGAATGACTTTCCGTGCGTCAATATATTTGCGAGGGTAAAATGTGACGAGATCCTCGACGGTCTCGATACCTGCATTTGCCAGTGCCTCGGCACGACGCGGACCAATGCCCTTAAGCCACTGCAGGGGGTACTCTTTTTCGATATGTTCCTGTTCTTTGGGCAATTTCCTTAGCAACAAAAGTACGGAGAGAAACGTATTACTCTCTGAAAGAATATATGGAAACACCAATATACCGCATCACATCCAATACAGATGTTACCCTTCCGAAAGTGTTGGAGGATAGTTTTATTGCATTCATTTCCGCAAGCGGAATGCCGTTCGCGCCGGGAGTAACGGTTGAGGGTGAGAAGTCGCATATCCACTTTCTCTTCTTGAATAAAGACCTGAAGCCGCTCGTCGAGGAATTTTTGGCGAAGTTCGAGCCGGATGGATATTCCACGTACGAAGTCGCTGTACCTAATGACAGGGTTAAGCACGCCGAGCGCATTGCCGCCGAAAGCGGCTGGCAGTTCTTTATTCGTCAGCAAGGCGCAGATAGAACGCGTATCTGCTTTATCAAGACATCATCGGGCGTAAACGTCAATGAGCTTGAAGAAAGAATCGAATTAGTTTCTTAACCTTTAGCCCTTAACCTTAAACCTTTTGCCCTCTTTCTCCGTATCTTTGCCTTACAAACATGCCTCAACAATTTCATAAACGCAAGCCAAAGCAAGCTCGCTCAAAGAAGACCATCGTTGCTCGAACAAGAGTCAGCGAAGGAAGTCTTGAGCAGCGTCTCGTAGCTCTATTTGCAAAATTCCCGGGTGAGCTATTTAAGACGAACGAGCTATCAAAGATGCTCGGCATCCCGAGCGATAGCAATGAATATCAAACGCTTCGCGATGAACTCCACCGGTTAGAAGATACGGGTGTTATCTCTCGCGGCTCACGCAGACGCTACGGCATGCTACCTCCGCCTCCATCAGAGATCACAGGCATCTTAAAGATGCAGACTACAGGTAACGGTGTCATATCGCCTGATAAAGAATGTGGTTTCAAAGAGACGATACTCATTCGCACTCGTAACCTGACAAATGCACTCCATGGCGACAGAGTGAAGGTCGCACTTTATGCAGAAGTGGAAGGCGAACGCCCGCAGGGTGAGATCATAGAAATTCTCGAACGAGCATCGAAGGTTATTACCGGTACGGTTGACCGCTCCCGACATCAGTTATATGTAAAGCCCGATTCGGGTAAGATGACAAGAGATGTTATCGTTACAAAAAGGGACCTCGGGGGTGCAAAAATTGGCGATAAAGTAAAAGTAGAGCTTTACGATTGGGATGATGAACGCCATGACCCTGAAGGCAAGATTGTTGAGGTATTCGGCAAACAAGGTTCATTCCAGATCGAGATGCAAGCGCTCGCTGCAGAGTACGGACTCTCGAAGGAATTTCCGCGCGAAGTAATGCGTGAGGTAGAGAAGATACCGGAGCAAATACCTGCTGAAGAAATTGCCAAACGCCTTGACCTGCGAAAGGCGACCATCTTTACCATTGATCCAGAAGACGCAAAAGATTTTGACGATGCGATTTCGCTTGAAGATAATAAAGATGGTACTCTCACTCTCGGAGTGCATATCGCTGATGTTAGCCATTATGTAACGGAGAACTCCGCACTCGACGCAGAAGCAATTCATCGCGGCACATCGGTCTATCTTGCGGGTGGTGTGGTACCGATGCTGCCGGAAAAATTATCAAATGATATTTGCTCTCTCAAACCAGACGTAGAGAGATTGACATATTCTGCTATCATGAAAGTTGATGAGAAAAGCGGAAAAGTATTAGAGACTACATTCGCGAAGTCAGTTATTAAAAGTGTGATGCGCTTCTCGTATGAAGAAGCGGAGCTACGAACAACAACAGGCAAAGGAAAATACGCAAAGCTCTTGAAAAAGATGCGCGAGTTGAGCTTGAAGATGTATGCACTTCGCCGCTCCGAGGGTTCGATAGATTTTGAGACAGAGGAAGTGCGTTTCAGATTCGATGAAAAAGGTAACCCAACCGAGTCATACAAAAAAGAACGACTTGGCTCGATGCGAATGATCGAAGACTTCATGCTTGCGGCAAATAAAGCAATCGCAGAAGCTATCGGAAAAATGGGAGATGCTTCACGCACAATAAAACCATTCCTCTATCGCATACATGCGGACCCCGACCCAGATAAACTTGCAGAGCTTGCGCGGGTTGCAAAAGGACTCGGCTATACGTTGATACCGGAGAACGTCTCGCCGCGATCAGTACAAAGATTTCTTGAATCTGTTCACGGCAAACCCGAGGAGAAGATGCTCAATAATCTCATGCTACGTGCGATGGCGAAAGCCGTGTATGCCGAGCATAACGTCGGGCATTTCGGACTTGCCTTTAAGCACTATACGCATTTCACTTCCCCAATCCGCCGCTACCCTGATCTGATGGTGCATCGGATGATGTTTGAGTATTTCGCTCCCGGAGGAATGTCTGCCAAAAGAGACCGCTTCTTCTTTAATCTTCTTCCCGAAGTAGCCGACCATTCTTCAGCGACCGAACGCTCGGCTGTCGAGGCAGAGCGCGAATCAGTCAGCATAGCTCATTTGTTCATGATGCGTGACAAGATCGGTGAGGAGTTCGAGGGGAAGATAACGGGTATTCAGAAGTATGGCTGCTTCGTACAGCTCGAAAGCGGCGCGGAAGGATTGCTTCATGTGCGAGAACTCCCAGGATACTATACCTACGACGAAGAGCATCTCATGCTCCGCCCACAGCGTAGCGGAAGCTCTAAGGCAAAGCAACGTGCATATCGCATCGGTGAAAAAGTAATGGTAAAGCTCATCCGAGTTGATGAGATGCGAAGGAAATTGGATTTTGCGTTGGCGGAGTATTTATAAAACGAAACAGCCCATTCAAACTTGAATGGGCTGTTTTTGGTAGAGGTAATATCTTTCGTCCTACTGAACGAAATACATAATCTTTGTATGCCACTTGGAAGAGTCCTTCTCCGTCATCGGGTCAGTGACGTATTCTTCCATCACAGGACCGGCTATCTTGTAGCCCTTCTTTTCTATATACGCACCGATCTGGTCATGTGGTGCTTTCATCTGGGAGTAATCACCGTAAAAATCAACAAGTAACGTCTTACCACCTTTAAGCTCAACTGTTTCCCATGAGCCAACTTTGCCTTTTGCACCACTCACAGGAATCGCAGCCATACACTCTGTCTTCATGGCTTTCTCATCCCATGTGTAGTAAAGCCCTACCGGTGCGCCAGCCATTTTTAACCCTGCTTTTGATACACCTTCATAGACTTTTGGCATCCACTCTGCATAATATGCGGAAATCTTATCCATACCGATAGTCTCTTTATGCCCGACGAGGGTGCGAGCAGCGGTAGTCGTCTCTTGTATGTCATACGACTTTGCACCGCCAGCTGCTTCCCCTTCGCAGAGTGCTTTGAGATCTGCAAGACCTTTTTCAAAATCGCCGCCAATAGCTTTATCCATATTCATGAACAAGCCCATGATATTGAACGGGCGGGACATCTCACCCTTAAAGCCCCACGATACTTTTACACCGCCATCTGCATCAGCCACGTTGAAGTATCCTTGCGCTGTATTTTCCCACGGTTTGATGAAATGAAGTTCTGATTCGATGGTGCTCATCGGGACAATCTTCTTCATCGTTTGCTCACCGGAGCCAACGCTGTCGTTGCCTACCCATTTATTGACTGCTCCGACCGTTCCATCAGTACCTTCGATAGTGATCTGGATATTCGGGTCTTTTTTATCCCACGGCGACCACTTGTGCTGGTTGGAGAACATAACGATATTCTTCCAGACAACTTCTTTCGGAGCGTTGATAACAACACTGCGCTCGGAGTTCATTGCTGTCGGCGCCACTGCCATTAAGATCAGAAGTACACCAACGATACCGAGCAGAATAAAGAGTATGACTTTTAATGCTTTCATACAAGACGAGAGTTAATTATTTGGGTAAAAAGTTAAGTGAAAATACGAAGGTAAGTTAACACTCTCCAATAAGAATAAGATTCTCCCGTAACCCCTAATGTGGTATACCAGTTAGGGATTAGCAGGATTGGAGAAAAAGGCAACTATCTCCCATTCACAACAGCATATATCGCCACCGCTGCTGCTACACTTGCATTGAGCGATGCCGTTTTACCTGTTATTGGTATTTTTGCTAATGAATCGCAGCGTTTTCGTACCAAATGATGTAAACCCTTTTCTTCGCTGCCGATAACTAGGCATACTCCTTCAGACGTATCAATTGTAGAAATATCTTCGGTAGCCTCACCTGCTAACCCTACACACTTGATAAAGAACTCCTCGCGGATGCGGAAGATCATCTCAGGAAGGTTTTGATATTTTATGATTGGCAGATGCAAGGCGGCTCCGGCTGATGTTTTGAAAACGGCTGGAGTCAACACTGCACCACGAACAGGCAGGAGCACAGCATCAGCACCGAATGCTTCGGCAGAACGGATGATAGCTCCGATATTATGTGGGTCTTCGATTCCGTCGAGGGCTATAAGAAGCGGCGGTGTTGTCTTGGTGCGCTTCTCACCTAAAATATCATCAAGCTCGAAGTAATTTGCATGGCGCAAGAGCACCATCACACCTTGCGTATCAACGCCTTTTGCTTCTCGTTTCTCTAATTCTTGATACTTGCGCCGGTCAAGCTCGCCCATGGCAACCTTATTAGTACGGGCAAAGTGAAGTATCTCCGCCATCTGCGGACCGGTGCGTTCACCGTGCATGATGTAGAGCTTTTCAATGCGGGCACGGCCTTCTTCGGTATGCAACAACTCAAGAGCAGCGCGTCGCCCGACGACATAGAGTGAGCTTTCAGCTCGTGGTTCAATATTCATCGGGATTCAAACGCGAATCCGACAGATGTAATTCAAAAAGTAACTACCCGCCAATAACTTCGAGCTCGGGAAGCTTTTCCTGTAGACCGAAGACATCAATAAGATGGTCAAATGCATCATCAGCGGTATCAACTATTTTTATCATCTTGCATTTGCTAATGTAGAATTCCTGTGTGAAAAGCACATCACATAATGCCCTCCATTCATCGCCAATGAGCACTATCGGCTTTACAGGAATAAACCCTTTTATCATATAATCCCAACAGGTAACGACCTCTACCAGAGTCCCCGGCGAGATGCCTACGGCAATATAGCCATCAGCCAAATCAATAAGCTCCATGAGCCGATCAACGTGGCTTTTTACTTTTACTTCACGGGTGATATATTGGTTGGACTCACGGTCACGAGCAGCATAGACTTCTGCCGTTACGCCTACAGAGCCGCCTCCTTCAGAAGCAGCACCTTTTGCCACAGCTTCCATCACACCGTCGTATCCACCGGAAACAACTCCAAATCCGGCATGAGCGAGAAGCTTCCCCAGATGTTCTGCTTCTATGTAAACCGGCTCGCCTGAACGGGTTTCACTTGGTCCGAAGACACTGATTAGTTTTTTCATAGCGCCAATTGTTATTGGTACAAAACAGAGCCGCAGCCCTGTTATCAAATAATTAAAACCTCCATATATAAAGACACTCTTATAGCGAAAACGTTTCTTTGTTTTTAATTTTTTTTAGGGCAAACTATCGTACTTTTGTAAAGAAGAAAACTGGGCACAAATATGAAAGATAATACAAACATCATTGCTTCTGCCATTATTGGCGCATCGCTGGTTATCGCACTCTTCATTTTTTCAAGTGCGTATAGATCGTCACGGCAGACAAACCAACAGATCAATGTCACCGGCTCGGCGAAGCTCGCGATAAAAAGCGATCTCGGTATTCTTGGCGTTTCGATCGGCTCGTACGGAGCCACACAATCGGCATCATACAAAGCTCTTGAATCACAGAAGCCGGCGCTTCTGGCTTATCTTGCCTCTCAAGGTTTTACAAAAGAGATGGTCGAATTCCAGACCGTTAGCAACTTCCCGAATTTCGTACTCAACGATCAAGGATACTCAACAGGCATCATACAAGGATACTCCTATTCACAACGAGTTATCATTCAGTCGAATGATGTTATGAAAATAAAGGAGTTATCATTGTCTCTTCCAACTCTTGTAGAGCA
>JAYUZC010000352.1:0-3755 GCA_043752045.1 Bacteroidota bacterium
ACGATATTACTCTTGATCGCATCAGCAGGGGTAAGTGTTTTCTCGGCTTGATTGACAATAAGGTTATCTCTGCTATCACTCTGTATCCCACATTAGAGACAAAGGGTACACCTTGGTATGAAAGAATCGACGTTGGACATTTCGGGCAATTTGCAGTAGAACCTCATCTCCAAAAACAAGGTATAGGTGATCTAATGATGGATCATATAGAGAGCATTGCCAAAGAAGACGGTATCAATGAACTTGCTCTCGACACTTCAGAGAAAGCAGAACACCTCATCCGATATTATACACGCCGTGGTTACCGATTCGTTGAGTACACACAGTGGCTGGATGTAAATTACCAAAGCGTCATAATGACAAAAACACTCTGATGAAGTCATCGCTGCCGGAGATATTGCTTCAGGAAATGTGGAAGGAACATAAGAGGTTCTTGATAGAACATCCAACGCTCTCAGACGGCTCGCCTATCACCATCATTCATCCGGGCACACACAACGAGCTTCATAGCGGACCTGATTTTCATGGAGCAAAAATAGCCATTGATAGTATTGTGCTATCGGGTGATGTTGAGATTCACCGTAACTATAACGACTGGCAGGCACATTCGCATGGCGGTGATACAAACTACTCGCAGGTAATACTGCATGTTGTCTTGGAGTTCGATGAAGACGTTGACCTCAAAGAGCCCAACATCCCAACGCTCATCCTAAAAGATAATCTTGATTTCTCGCATCGAGCATTTTGGCAAGAGCTATTTGAGAAGCGGTATGCCCGTGCCCCGGAGCTTCCTTGCTATCCGCATAATCTTGCCGTCGGGATGCGGACAAAACGCAAGCTCATTGCAAAGATGGGTGAAGCGCGGCTTGATGAATTGGTTGGAAGGTTTGATAAAGAATCGCAAGAGAAGTTTTTAGATAATATTTATGAGCGAATACTTGATGCGCTTGGCTACTCGGAGAATAGAGAGCCGTTCAAGATGTTGTCTGCAATACTTCCGAGAACACTATTGCAAAGTATTCGAGAAAAAGAGAATGTATCTCACCTTCCTGTCATCTTTGAAGCATTGTACTTCGGCGCATCGGGATTATTAGCTCAACCATCTGCAGAATACACTCATGAAGTAAATGAGTATCTTCTTGACATGAATGCAAAGTGGAATGAACTGCAAGCAAGTTACCCTATCAAAGAAACACTCGCCGAAAGTGACTGGACGTTCTTCCGCATCAGACCAACGAACACTCCATACCGTCGAATCGCACTCGCTGCCGCTCTTGCAGAAAAGTATTTCTCACGAAAAGATTTTTCAATCTATGAAGAGATAGCATACGAAACGGCAAATCCATTTTGGATGAAACGCACTTCGTATAAAAACGAACTTCCTGAAGTACATGAACTCCTCGGCGAGGAACGACGACGTGCCATAAACTTGAACGTCATCCTCCCTGCTCGAATAGTATCAACTGATAACAAACGTACCAAAGAAATTCGCAAAGAGTGGCTTGACCTTGGCTCACGTTCAAGCGCGAGATACGGCGAAGTCATCGAGCAAGAGTTGATGGAATCCGAACATCTCCGCTCGGTAGGCGCAGAGCAAGGCGCGCTATTTCTCTACCGCAACTATTGCACAAAGAACCGCTGCTCCGAATGCATGATCGGGCTGAAGCTCATTGATAAAAAACTGATGTGAAGTCCTTATGACCCACCCCACTCCTTGAGAAGAGCATCAAGTCCGGGTTGAATCTGTTCGGGTGCGACTTCTTTGGCTTTCTTTACATTCTTTATCGCTTTATCTTTATCGCCCGATGCTTCGTAAAAGCGTGCCATACCAGCAAATGAAGTCCAATGTTTCGGATTCTTTTTTGAGTTTATCTCGAAAACTTCTTTGGCATCCTCTATCTTTTTCTCGGTGAGATATTGTCTTCCGACTGCATATAACATACCCGGCGCTGCCTTCGCATACCCCTCTCGAAGCACACTATCTCCTTCTGCTTTTCTGCCGAGCTTAATGAGAAGCTGTGCTTTGGTATCAAGATTCTCGTAACGCGAATCAGCATTCACCGACTGATTCGCCCATTTCAATGCCTCTTCCAAGTTCGTATTGTTCTCATAGCAGTACCAAGCAGCGGCATTGTATCCTATCCAGCTAAAGCCGATATTGTTGCGAAGTTCTTTTCGTGCATTATCTACAACGATCTTCTTCACGTCAACACTGATGTTGATAGGCACTTGCACCTTTTCCCATGCAAGTTGAAGAGCTGCATTTTCGGGATTGACATCTTCGAATGTGAATGTGAGGTACTCGCGAAATTCTCCTGCGCGCGACTTCACATTTACACGAAGCGCGTCTTCCTTTTGGTCGTACGAGAAGCTTCCCCATGAGGTTGAATTCTTTGAAAAGATGATTGTCCAATCTGATGCGGAAGGAATCGTATGCAAGCCATACGTGCCTGCCTCAAGGGGCTTGCCTTCTATCATAACATCATGTGAGAATGTAATAGTGGTGTTCTCGTTCGCTCCGGCACGCCACGGGATGGGCTTCCCGTCATTGAATGGTACTACCTCACCCCATATTTTCCTGCCTTTGACAGCAGGTCGGCTATAGTCCACACGAATATCTGTAATACCAATACGCTGGATCACCGATGCCCGCTGGCTCTCACGTGGCGAAGAAACTTCTCCAGGCAGAATTTGCCCAAATGAAACTGTACAAGTTAACAAAAGAAATGCAATGACAAAAGACTTCATATTTACCTCCTTAAAGTATAGATAATAGACACAGTAAATACACGAGAAATCACAGAAAGTTGTTCTTATAAGTTGCTATTTCTATCGTCGATTTCCTCACTTTTGGGAAACCTTGCGACTAACTGGGGGTGTTATACATCCGCTCCAATAAAACAAGCGGGAGTAGCTCAGTTGGTAGAGTGCAACCTTGCCAAGGTTGATGTCGCGGGTCCGAGTCCCGTCTCCCGCTCACTCTTTTCAGAGACAGCCGCCCATCTACAGGCGGCTTTCTTGTTTCTTAGAGAGTTTCTGTCACTAACAGCATCGGATCTCGGGTTTCGGGGTTCGGGTATCGGAGGGAAAATGCCGTTACAGTCATACCGCGATCTTGATGTATGGAAAGTATCAATGGACCTCGTTGATGCTGTCTTCGACCTTTCTGAAAAACTTCCTTCAAACCAACGATATACTATCTGTAGCCAGATTGAACGCGCTGCTATCTCTATCCCATCAAACATAGCAGAAGGGTATGGCAGAATCCACAAAGGTGATTACCTTCATCATCTCTCGTACTCGCAAGGTTCGACCTGCGAAGTCGAAACACTTCTTATCATTATCGGCAGAAGAAAGTATATGCCAAAAGAAACAATAGAGCCAATTTGGGAGCTAACACAACGTGTCGGACAGATGTTAACGAAGCTAATCAATTCGCTCAAGAAGTGACCGATACCCGAAACCCGATACCCGAAACCCGCCGACCCGATCCTCAAGCCCTGCTTGAGCGAGAACGCTTTGCGATGCGCTCACTGCTGGAGTTCGCTCGTACCTTGACCCCTGATCTCGGGATCGAAGGTATAATCCGTTCCGTCGAACGGACCGTCATGGGCAAGGGGCTTATCTCTGATTGTTATGCCTATATTGGTGAAGAAGAAGCAGGCAGCTTCCGCTTTATGAACCGCATAGGTTTTCGCAAACTTGAACTGCCACCTGTTATAACCTTCGAGGAGTTCGAGGGGTGGGCGGTAAAG
>JAYUZC010000353.1:0-3736 GCA_043752045.1 Bacteroidota bacterium
CATCAGCAAACAGGTTATGATATTTGGAGCAGAATCATCACACCCCATCGTCTTCAAACCGCGACAACGATTGAAGTTCGAGGAATCGCTCATAGATCGCTCCTGTCTCTAAATTCTCTATCGCCTCGGTCGAGAACTTCGTACAGCAATAGCTTGCGAGTGCAGTACCGTATATAACTGCACGTTTGACATCATCATACGCAACCGAATCACGCTTCGATAAATATCCCATGAAGCCACCCATAAATGTATCACCTGCACCCGTCGGGTCAAAAATCTCTTCAAGCGGATAGCTCGGTGCAGAGAAGAAATGCTCGTTATAAAATAACAATGACCCATGCTCACCTTTTTTAATGATGACGATACGCGGTCCGTCAGTGGCGAGCAAATCCTGAAGCTTTCTGCCGCTATGGATAAGACTTGGCGACTCAACGAGAAGACGCGCTTCACTATCATTGAGCACTAATGCATTGCTTTTTGAGAGTGTAAGTTCAAGATCGGCGCGCGCACCTGTTATCCAGAAGTTCATCGTATCGCAGATGATAAGCTTTGGCTTATTGGTAAGCTGTGTGATAACATCATGCTGTAAGCTCGGAGCAACGTTTCCAAGTACAAGGAAATCTGGAGCTGTGATATGCGCAGGTACTTTCGGCTTGAAATCAGCGAGTACATTGAGATCTGTAACGAGCGTGTCGCGGGTATTCATGTCATAATGATACTTCCCTGCCCAAAAGAAGGTCTTCCCGCCTTTGACAACCTCTACGCCTGAAATATCAAACTTCTTGCCTTTGAGGAGATTCCATCCATGCTCTGGGAAATCTTCACCGACAACACCAACAAGCGAGATGTTTTCACCCGGCACGAAGTAACTTGCCGCAAGAGCAATATAGGTTGCACTTCCGCCAAGAGCATTCTCTTTTTTGGCGAATGGCGTTTCGAGCGAATCAATAGCAAGAGTACCGACAATAAGTAAAGACATAGAGTTTTCTTATGTAAAAGCGAAAAGGCAACAACGTCAGTGCTGTGGTGGTTCGGTGTTGAAACAGTTCATTCTATACTCCGTAGCTTTTATATGACTCATTTCATTATCGAATTTCTTGACATGGCATCAGCCGCACTTTGGCCTGACCGAAAAAGCCCATCAATTCAGGTTACGGCATTCGTACTTGTGCTGCTTGCAGGAATACTACTTATCACAGCTGCCAACTGAACAGTCCTTCCCAAAAGCGTGTTTACCTTGCATGCAAATCGGCAACGAAAACTACGAGATATTAGTAAAGCGCGAGGGCGAGACTGGGTATTCCGCATTCTGCCCGGAGCTTGAGCTTATTGTGCGCGGAACGGCGCATGTGCAAGTTGAGGAGAAGATGAAACTGCTTATCCAAGAGCATGTTGCAAAAAAGAATGCTGAAGCCGCGGCTTCCAACGGCGTTTCAAAGAACTAACCCTTTCGCATTGACGCAATGGCACAGAGCGACGACAGGTATGCAGTTGTAGCTCTTCCGCTTCCTTTCAAATTTCATTCAGGCGGCTTTGAAGGGCTAACCTATTCTATCCCACCCGATTTCCGAGACCGCGCCGCGATTGGCGTTCGCGTTCTTGTACCGCTCGGTAAACGACTTGCAACGGGTGTACTTGTTGGCATAACTTCTGAAGCCCCGAAGGATATACGACTCAAGCCCATCACAGATGTTCTCGATGCCATGCCTGTTTTCGACAAATCATTTCTTGAATGGACTAAATGGATAGCGTCGTATTACTTAGCATCATGGGGTGAAGTACTTGAGACTGCCCTGCCCGAAGGTTTGCGTCCTGCAACAAAAAGTAAAGTAGCGGTCATCACAAAACCAAGTGTCGAAGAACTTGATGTGATGCGTAAGTCTGCTCCGCGACGCGCAGAACTACTTGCTACTATTGCAGAATACGAGAACGGAGTCTATCTTGCTCATTTGGAAAAAAGACATAAGTTCAAGGGACTCTATTCACAGGTCTTTGCGCTTGAGCAGGACGGGTTCATTAAGATAGAACTCCCATTCACAGGTGTAACAAAGTCGAAGAAGCAGAAGGTTGTTTTGCTTGCTGACGAGCTTGCAAATGATACTTCGGCATTCAGTGCTGCCCTTATCGAGATAGAGCGTGCAAAGAAGCAAGTGCAAGTCCTCTTGAAACTGCTCCAGCAAAAACAACTTCACCCGAACGAACCACTTCCGCAATCACTGCTTGAAAAACAAACGGATGTAACAAGTGCAGTGATAAGCAAACTTGCAGAGCGTGGCTTTGTAAAATTTGAGAGTAGAGAAGTTGTGCCTGTTATTCATGAGCTACCTCTCTCGAATGAAGAAGATGATATAAAGAATATCTCGCTTACTGGCGAACAGCAAAAAGCGATCACCGCAATCTCAGATTCTATCAGCAAGAAAGAACCTGCAACATACCTCCTTCATGGCGTAACAGGTTCAGGAAAGACAGAAGTATATATTGCACTTGCACGGAAAGTATTGGATGAAGGCGGAAGTGTGCTCGTACTTGTACCGGAAATATCTCTCACGCCTCAGCTTATCGAGAGGTTCAAAAAGCGTCTAAGCTCCGAGAGCAACATCCCTGTTGCTGTTCTGCACTCACGGATGTCGCTTGCCGATAGGTACCGTTCATGGAAAATGCTCGCATCAGGCGAGGCACGAATAGCCATCGGCGCACGCAGCGCGGTATTCGCTCCACTCAAAGACTTGCGCCTCATTGTTGTTGACGAAGAACATGAAGTAACCTTTAAACAGTACGATTCAAACCCAAGATATAATGCCCGCGATGCTGCAGTCATGCGAGCACATCTGCTCGGCGCAACAGCAGTGCTCGGCAGTGCAACGCCTTCGCTTGAGAGTTATTACAATGCCGAACAAGGGAAATACCATTTACTCAAACTCACGAAACGAGCACAAGAAGCGCGGTTGCCGAAAGTTGAGATTGTTGATATGCGCTCGGCACCACGTCGCAAGGAGCAGATGGCGGCAATGTCGCATCTCTCCGATAAGCTCATCGTAGATATGCAAGCGCGGATCGCGAATAAAGAAGGCATTGTTCTTTTACAGAACCGTCGCGGCTTCTCGACGTACATAGGTTGCTCAAGCTGCGGAGAGGTCATCATGTGTCCGAACTGTTCGGTAACGCTTACCTATCACACTATAGGAAATCGTCTGCATTGCCATTACTGCGGATTTCAAAATCATAAACCTAAAACCTGCCCGAAATGCAGTAGCGAGAAACTCTACGAAGGTGGTGTCGGCACACAACGAGTCGAAGATGAACTTTTGCAAGAATTACCCGATGCAACAGTTATCCGAATGGATCTTGACACGACTGCACGTAAAGGTGCATATGAAAAGATACTCGGCGGATTCGCAAATGGCGAAGCCGATATTCTTCTCGGCACTCAGATGGTGGCAAAGGGACTTGACTTCCCGCGAGTAACGCTCGTCGGTGTTATCAGTGCAGATACGTCGCTTACATTACCTGACTTCCGTTCGAGCGAACGGACATTCCAGCTTCTCACGCAAGTATCAGGCAGAGCGGGACGAAAAGACTTGGAGGGTGAGGTCATTGTCCAGACAATGCAACCTGAACATGAGGCGATACTCCTGGCCAAAGACCATAACTACGAAGGATTTTATAAATATGAATTGCCTTTGCGCAAAGAACTTCGCTACCCGCCATTCTCACGGCTTATACTTGTTGAGTTCAA
>JAYUZC010000354.1:0-3731 GCA_043752045.1 Bacteroidota bacterium
TGATCATTACCGGAACGGCGGCACACTCACTATTTATAGAATATTCATTAGCATTCGCAAAAGGACTGAATCCTTCGGACGATGCCTCATGGCAGACTATTACCACATCGAGCGAGCAAAAAATAGACCAAGAGCTTGGTAGATGGATTACCGAGGGTTTGACTAACGGTACATACACATTACGACTTGAAGTAAAGACGACTGAAGGTCGTTCGGTTCAAGAACGTATCAATATTGACTTACGATCGAAAGGACCAACGCTCAAGTTCGCTCTCATTGATACTGTTTATGTAAATGAGAAGCAAGCACTCATGCTACGTGCGAAGACAGATACCTTAACGACAGCAACGTTTTATTACAAACCACAAACATCCTCAACGTGGAAATCTCGCAAAGATGATAGATATACGAAAGAGCATTACACATTGCTTGAGACGAAGGACGCTCCGGTACTCACACCGCTTGATATACGTATCGTATTGCGCGACGCATCGGGAGATAGCGTAGTATATACAACAATTGGAACACTTCCTAATCAAGCCGTCTCGCAGGTAGGATTTAATGAGAAGTCATATACACTTCCCCTTGGCTTTGCACTTGATTCTGTTGTTACTTCACCGCAAGGTGAACTCGTTACGATGAGCATCTTCCCACCATCGAGTGATTTTGGTCCTATCGGTACATTTGCATTTGATAAAACGAAAAAGTTATTTACAAAGACTGACTCTGTTAATAGGTCATGGGTTCCGAGAAGCATTGGCAACACCATAACTGATGGCAAACCAGAACTACTTCTTCAAGGCGGAAACAACTATTTGCTTTACAAAGCAAATGCTACTGATCCACTTCTTGGCGATATAGTCTTATACGACACGACCGAACTCGGCAGCTTCTTCGCTATGGGGCTTGGGGATGTTGATGGTGACGGCAAAGATGAGATAGTAACCAAAGAGAAGATACAATCAGGCGGTTCATTGAGCGAAGTGATACGTGTTCGCCGTAGAGTTGGCAGCACAACAGAGCTCATCGGCACATTGCCGAATAATACATTCCCTGCGCCGCAGTACAACGTTAACAACTATAGCAAAGCTGATGTACGCTTTGCTGACTTTAACGGCGACGGTAAAGATGACATAGTTATCATAGATGATGACGCTGACCTTTTGGTCTATCGTTACGACGAATCGAGTGCTAACAAATTCACGGCATTCCACACCGAAGAGAACGAAGCCGCTACGGACGGAAGCATGATAACGACAGGCGACTTCAACGGAGATGGCAAGCAAGACCTTGCGTATGCATTCCGCCCGTCATTCATCGAGAACCGAGACAACGAATACGAATTCCCGTTCTGGACGTTTTCTGTCTCGCTCGGCAATGGTGACGGAACATTTACGAAAGTACGAAGTGAGAAGTTTGCGTATGCTCGTCCGCCATCGCCAACGCGCTCGAGCATTGGTTCTGTTGGTGATGTAGTTGGTAATGGCAAAGCACAGATCGGCGTGTCATTCTTCCCTGACTTTTATCTCTTTGAAGTAACACCGAGCAATACACTTCAACCTCTTTGGAATTTCCCTCTTTCGGTTACATCGCGGACGGGCTTATCACATGACTTTGATGGTAACGGGAGAAAAGAATTTGCCGTCACAGCAGGTGATGCAACGTATTTCTTCGAGCGTGATGATGAGTTCACTAATCAGACTGCATCGCCCGGCGGACTTGAAGCATTGCCGCGTGATACGAATGAAGTCGAACTCCGCTGGAGCGAAGTAGTCGGAGCAACGAAATACTTTATCCTCCGCGCACCCGATGAGCAAGGAGCGCAGTATGAGATCATTGATTCAACTACGTTGAGATCATATCATGATACAACAGTAGAAAACGGCGCACAGTATATTTACTCTGTATTTGCATTTGACGCATCAAAGAGCATCCCCGAAAGCCAAGCGACATTTGGAGTAAGTGCTTTTGTTCATCCAAAACCGTTTATCACAAACATTATCTCTGATGGAAGAACGATACGAGTAACATGTTCTCAGGTGCTTATGAAGAATGCACTCGATGGCGGATGCATAAGGATAAATAGCAACATGGAAGCTACGACTGTCGCTGTTGCATCTGATAGCGTAATAGTTATCACACTTGCAGAAGTGCTTACGCAAAGCGGAGACTACACGCTTCAAGTTACGAACCAGCGAGTTCGCGACAGGTGGAATTCGCCGCTTGATAGTAGTATCATCTCGTGGAAGTTTGACTATAACCTACCGGAAGAAAAATTTTATATTACCAAATGGCGGTTCGAGAATCCGCAGCTTATCCATGTTACCTTCAACCAGCAGCCATCGGATAACGGACTCGACATCTCGCGCTACACACTTTCACCGTATGGTACTATCCTTCGCGTGTATCGTGATACGCAAGACCCAAACTCACTGTACTTAGAGCTGGGTAAAGATTTCCAGTACATAGCTCTCGGCACGGAGTTCATGCTCTGCGTCAGCGGCATCACAAGTATTAATAACATTCCTCTCTCGCGCGAAGGAGATTGCATCGGCACAACGCTCACGGAGCCGGATCTTGTTAATGTCATGGTCTATCCGAACCCCGCTCATACCAAAGATGATAAGATGACGTTTGCCCGCCTGACTGCCGATGCGGAAGTGAGCATCTACACGATGAACCAGCGCTTCATCAGACAGCTGAAGACGACGAACCAAAAAGGCGGAATTGAATGGGATATGCGCGATGATAACGGCGCACTGCTCACGAGCGGCATATATCTTTATAGCGTAACAGGAAAAAATGATAACGGCCAGGAAGTAGAATCCAACCAAGCCAAGTTCGTTATTATTAATGATAAGTAGATAAGTTACTTCCTACGACCAATAGCAATCCAACTCGAACCATTTTTAAGACCAACGACGCAGATAGTATTGCCTTTCATAGAGAGACCCCCACTCGTATAGTTTAGATTAGAAAAGTTATAGAGTTGATCGTAGCGTTTCCAAGACTTACCATTCCAATGTCCTACCCAACCCCAACCACCTGCACCTACAAAATCATTAGCATTGTTTCCTGAAAGAAGATAAATTCCGACGTATGTTCCTCCTCCTAAATCATTAGGTACGGTTGTTGAATCATTGCGCCAAAGACCATTATCTATCTTTCTATAAACATGTGACCCCGATGTTGTGACAAACTTATGACTGGCACTATCACAACTCCAAGTTGCGGATAATCCTGATGTTTTTGCAGAACCAGTAAGAGCAAGTTCATCTTCTTTCCAAGATACACCATCATAATGTAGGATAGTTGTTTCTCCTGTTGATAGATTAGCACCTGATGCCCAAACATCATTATGACTCGTACCCCATACCGAACGTAAATCTTTCGTTGTCGGACTTGTCATCTTAGTAAATTTCTGTCCGTCAAAATGAGAAATATTTCCTTGTACTCCTACAAAGAACATATCGCTACTCGATGTTCCCCAACAGGCTTTAATGCCATTAAACGTTGTATCACTAACATTCCGATACTCTGTCGCTTCTAATCCATGTCCATGAACTATCATACCCTTTACAACCCAATAGTCTGTAGGTGAGAAAGAAAATAACGTCCAGTCAGGAAACGCCAATTGTCTTCCTGTCCCCTCTTGCCTGACGTCTAATCTATTCCATGTAGTACCATTGAATTTATAGAGATATGAGCCAATCACGTAAATTTCGGTATCA
>JAYUZC010000355.1:0-3711 GCA_043752045.1 Bacteroidota bacterium
TTAACGATTTTTTACTTTATTACTTTACTATAACCTATGACAAAAAAAGAAGTTCTGGCGTTAGCAACCTCGCAGAAAGTTGAGTTCGTCAATGTTCTCTTCACTGACATCCTCGGTGTCATGAAGGGTATCACTATCCCTATCACAAAGTTACCCGATGCAATTGAGTCGAACGTATGGTTCGATGGTTCATCGGTAGAGGGCTTTGCGCGCATCGCAGAGTCTGATATGTACCTCAAGCTTGACCTCGATACCTTCAAGGTCATCCCCTGGACGAAGAATTCTCGTGCAGTCACTGCACTCATCATCGCTGATGTGTATATGCCCGACGGCTCACCATTTGAAGGTGACCCACGCGGCATCTTGAAGCGTCAGCTTGAGCGAGTCAAGAAAAAAGGATGGGTATTCAATACCGGTCCGGAGCTTGAATTCTTCCTCTTCAAGAAGGATGCTGACGGTACACTATCCCCTCTCCCACACGACACAGCCGGATACTTCGACCAAGCATCTGACCTCGGTACTGAAATCCGCAAAGAGATGACCTTCGCTCTCAAAGAGCTTGGTATTGATGTTGAAGCACTTCACCATGAAGTCGCCATTGGTCAGCATGAAATTGACTTCAAGTATGACGGTGCTCTCCGCTGTGCCGACATCGTGATGATGATGAAATACACGTTGAAGTCAGTTGCTATGCAATACGATCTTCATTGCACCTTCATGCCGAAGCCGATCGCAGGCATCAACGGATCCGGTATGCACGTTCACCAGTCGCTCTTCTCTGCCGATGGCAAGAAGAACCTTATGCACGACCCCAAGGGCGAGTATCAGCTTTCTGACCTTGCAAAGCAGTACATCGCAGGTCAGCTCGTTCATATCCGCGCGATGAATGCAGTTCTTAATCCAACTGTCAATTCATACAAGCGTCTTGTTGTGGGCTACGAAGCACCTGTATATGTTGCATGGGGTCAGCGTAACCGCTCTGCGCTTATCCGCATCCCACGCATCACAGCAGGTCGTGAGAAAGCAGTTCGTGCCGAGCTTCGCTGCCCGGATCCGACCGCAAATCCGTACTTGGCATTTGCAGTTATGCTTGCAGCGGGTCTTGATGGTATCGAGAAGAAGATGAAAGCTCCGGCTCCCGTCGAAGAGAACATCTTTGAATTCACTGACGAGACAGCAGCCGCACGCGGCATCACGACCGTTGCAAAGAACCTCATGGAAGCACTCGATGAACTTCGTGCGAACAAGGTTATCCGCGAGGCACTCGGCGAGTTCTGCACCGAGAAGCTCATCGAAGCAAAGACAGCCGAATGGGACTCATACCGCATGGCAGTCAGCCAATGGGAGCTTGATAGGTACTTGGAGGTATATTGATGTGCTGACAAATTTAGTATAATCTTAGAAAGCAAGCTTCTATCGAAACTTGCTTTCTAAATATTTACTATATTTCACAATTAATAATCCCAATTTCATTGAAACATAGACAAAAGACTTTCGTAGCTATTTAGTGATTGTTACCACTTTAATTCGCTTTTGAGGAGAAACTACGAAGGAATGTCTAATCCCCTCGACGTTCGGAACACACGAGTCAGCCACCGACAGGTAATCCCTGTTGTTCTTATCATGGCAGTTGCCGTTTGCGGTGTAGCGTATGCTGCCTACCGCGTCATCGAGAAAGCCATCCCTAAGAGCGGACCCGAAACCCGTGTCAATATCCTCCTGAATGTACCCTACGGTAATTTTTCACTTTATTCCGGTGCCCGATATAACCAGTTAGCATTGCTTCGTGTCGTTACCGACGATATGGATGAAGACCCGCCGATGCATGTCAGACAGTATCTCAATAAAAAAGATAATGTCGGGACGATAAAACTTACGCTTGGTACTGATGAGGGAATGCTCATCCCGGAAAAGCCATTAGCGCATCAATCATACCATGCCTCGACAGGTTTCTCACTTGCATCTTCGGGTACGGTTCGTACCGACTGGGGCGAGACGGTCTATGAGCCGCCCGTCGGACGAAGCCACTATACTTCCAACGCATCAATGCTCTCCAGCGATAACGAACGATATCAGCTTCTTGTGACAAAGGACATCCCTGTTTCGATCAGCGCCATGTTTGGTTTCGGCGAGTCTATGATGGACTGGACAGGGCTAAAACTAACATCTGCTTATGTTGAAACCGGTGCCTCAAATGCCAGAGTCTCGCTCCGCGCCCCGAACCAACAGGAGATGACCGGCTGTAAAGTATCGGCAGGTATCGGCAGTTTTATTATGGATGGAATATGTAATCTCAATTCAAGCCGCTATGAATTTTCCGGCGGTGTCGGATACTACAAGCTCTTTTTTAATGGCAAGTTACAGCGCAACCTTGATGCAAACATTGAAGTCGGTCTCGGCAAAGTTTCGATAGATATTCCTCCCGATGCTGGCAGAGTCCAGATCTATTACGACGAGAATATGTTCAGCACGTTCAGCTTCCAAGGTCTCAATAAACGCCGCGACGGCTACGCAACGTCAGTCGGCTTCGACCAATCCAAAGCCCCAATCTTGACGCTACGCCTATCGAGTGGAATGGGAAAGATGGAAGTGAGATATAAGTAGTCGTTAGTTCTTAGTCGTTAGTCTTTAGTTGGGTTTTTAAACCACCATTCATAATCATCACCAACGCAACACCGAAGAACGAATAGTTGTTAGATGCAAAAGAATTCTATATCAGCGACTACATGATTTTATCGATTCTTAAATCACTTTCTCTTGGCGTCTGGCTTGGTTCATTGTTGATGCTTGCAATAGCAGTTGCGGCACCGATATTCCAGCAGCTTCCCTCAAAGACACTGGCAGGTCAGGTCAACGGCATCATCCTCTCGCGGATGAACGGCATCGAATGGGTCTGTGGCGTCATTGCCTTCGTCTCCTCGATCATCCTCCTTGCGATGAACTGGAACGGCGATCATCGCACGATTCGTATGGTAGAGACACTCATGATATTTATCATGGTAACGCTTCTGTGGTTCTACTCCGTGAGATTATCAGGCAGGATGGAAGAACTTCGGATGGTCATCAAGGATTTTGATACACCACAGCAAACAACGGAATACGTCGAGGCTAAGAAAGAATTTGACGACCTGCACAAGACCTACACACGGCTTGTCGGGATCAATATGCTGCTTATCACGGCGACATTTGTCGTCTCGATAGTCAATACCAGAGCAGGTTAATTAGACCTCTACCTTCACGGTAAAATCCGCGCCGCATCCGGTACATTTATAGACCACTGTCACCCAGTTGATAGTTTCGTCATACATCACTTCATATAGCTCCCCGTCGCAATGGGGATGAATGCAGTGGTTCAGATCAACAAAGTATTTTCTTTCTTCCATTGGGGTAGTCGGTAGTTTTTAGTCGTTAGTCGTTAGCCACCCTCGAGTTCATCGAGGACAGCATCAGATACGTCGCTTAGTTCTTTTAATTGCTCTGCGGTTGCATTCCAGAAGTTGCGGCGATTCGCCTCGAAGAGGCGGTCAACCATTCCGCTGAATGAGTCAGGGTTTTCTTTCTGCATTCTTTCCCGAAGTTCTTCATTGCGAATAAAGGTCTCATGAACTTCGTCATAGAACCATGTCGGTGTTGCTTGCGCCGTAGCGCTCCAGCCATAAGAATAGTCAACGCGCTTCTTGATTTCTTCAACTCCTTCATAGCCATGCTTCA
>JAYUZC010000356.1:0-3691 GCA_043752045.1 Bacteroidota bacterium
CACTCGTGTTGAACCGCCCGGTGGGAGTGTTAAGGGGAAACTTGAAGCATTTGTTAGATCAAAGAGTGAAGGTGCACTGATGATAAGGGAGAGGATCTGCAGAGTATCACATGGTCCGTTCTTTATTGTGATAGCAGTATCAATTGTTTTACAGTCTGATGCAAGAAGGAGGTCAAGTTCTTTTGTAAGTTGGACATTCTCACCCGGTGCACCGTTACCACTCAGATCAAGTTGAACTTCATAAGGGATACCATTGACGCTATAGTTGATAACAAGTTTGGCAGAGTCTTTTTTAAAGTCATCGGGTGAGTATCGTACTCTTAGAGAATCATTGATCCCAAGAGTTCGAGGGAGTGTTGGCTTTGTAATGGAGAATGTTGCCGAGCCGAGGAGTCCGATGTCGATGAGTTTTATCTCATAGCAATCGCTTAAGTTGATGAACTTCAAGAATGAATCAACCGAAAAACATCCGGGTGAGGTAAATGATAATTTACGAGTAGAAAAATCGAGCAGATTCTTGAGTCGTTTCGTGCCGTACTCATTCCACCATATATCACCCTCTACTGTCCCTGCATAGACTGTATCACCTGTTACAAAGAAGCGGGTGTCATACGCATTTCCAGGTCCGCAATGATCTAACCAAACGGTGCCTCCATTTGTCGAGTACAAGAATCTATCTCTTGTTTGCACATAGAGGATAGAAGAGTCGCCGTGAATATCACCATTAATATCAACACCGGTAGGAAATTGATGAATAATATTCCATGTATATCCGCCATCGGTTGAACGGATGATCTGCCTCTGCCTCTCGGCGGCAACATAGTACCCTCGATTTGGGACAGCAAGCGGCTGCCATGCCTCTTCGTTGAATAGCACGGATGTCCACGTAAAACCACCGTCATTTGTCATTGAGTATGTCCCGGTGTAGGTCGTCATCACACCGTTCATTCCATTTATGAACGACACACCGTTCTGATTAGCTGTGATCCCAAGGGGTATCCACGTTGTGCCATCGTTTGTTGAACGCGAATTTCTCCCCGACCAAGACGTTGTGATCACAAGCTGGCTTGTCGGATTATAATAGACGCTTGTCTGCTCACCATAAAGCGTTGTGGCAGTCCATGTCTTACCGCTATCAATTGTTTTAAATACACCAGGAGTTAGTGATGTCTGACGAGCTGAGCACCAACCAATTGCTGCGTCTTTAAATGCAAATCCTGTAACGGGTCCGTTAAGATTGACGGGAGTGACTGACTTTTGCCATGACTTCCCATTAGTGGTAGTTCGCCATACACTTCCGTTGGCTGTCCCAACATAGCCGATATTCGATCTGCCGACCGAACTAAGAAAATGTGTACTGAATATCTGCGAATTGAACGAGAACAGCTCTGACCATTGTGCCGATCCCGACGATGCCGTCAGGAGCAACGCCAGCGATAGTATGTTCAATAGCCATTTCAATATGTTCTGGTTTTGACCCAAAGATGTAAGCGAAAGTAAGCTGTAATACCGCTTGTACGGGAGCAAGCCCATAGTTACAACGCTTCAAAACTAAATTAGTTACTCTTTTTGGATAAACTTACTTTTATGTCGGCTTCGTTTCGTATTCCTTATTTTTGCAACTCAAAACTCTTACCACAATATATATGAGAAAGCTATTTGTCTTGCTTCTGGTAGCAGCTTTTACCGGATGTGCATCATTTAAGGGTGAACCAGCCGCAGAGCTTGACCCTATCCCACCGCCTGGTTATGCTCCGGTCTATGTCAGGAATGTTGCGCCAATGCCCACTTCCCTTGATAAGAAACCCGCATTTTATATGAGCCGTATTGAGTCCGAAGCCAACCGTACGAAGCTTTTTGTCCATATTGTAGATTCTGGTGGAAATTACCTCTCAGGTGCATCGAAGAACCGCCCCTTGTGGTGCAATCTTCTTGATTACGTCAATGGTAGACCCACGCAAATAAAAGATTTTAAGCTCAAAGAAATGACAGAGGCTGATAGAACACCCACAGCTATCGCTCTTGTCATGGATCATTCAGGTTCTATGGGGGAAGAACGAGCGCGTATCGTCCAGGACGCCGCAGAGTATTTCATTAATATGAAAAAACCCGAAGATGCAGTGGCGATCATTAAGTATGATAACCGCACTGTGGTTGAAGCACCACTTTTACAAGATGGCTTTATAGTAAAGAATAAGCTTCAGAAGAATGGCTTGACGGGCTTTGGCGGTTTAACCGCTATTGGTGATGGGATCGCAGCCGGCATTGAGCAAGTTGCAAATGCGCGTGGATATGATCGTCGCGCTGTGCTTGTCTTTACTGATGGCCAGGACAACAGTTCACTGATTTTCCGTGACTCGATCATCCGACTTGCTAAACGAACGAACACAATAGTATGCTGTGTGGACTTTGGTGTGAATACTGATAAGGCATATCTTCAGGACGTTTCCGATAATTGCGGCGGTACATACCATAATATATATAGCTCTAAGGAATTTGAACTTGTATTTGGTGACATATACAGAAAGCTCAAGAACTACTATCTGCTTGAATATTCACCGCGTGAGTATGGGCAGCATACCGTTTCTCTCAAACTGTGTTTACCCAAGGATACTCTTTTTGCAGAACGGTCGTTCGATAATACGCCGATAATCGGTAGTTATTCACTCGTTGATGTGTATTTCGATATTAATAAAGCGGATATAACTTCGGCATCAGAACCGGCAATTGAAAATATTGTAACGCTTATGAAAGCATATCCAAACATGACCATAGAGCTTCGCGGACATACTGACAATACCAATACTACAAAAGACCCCGACTACAACAAGAAACTTTCACAACGACGTGCAGATGCAGTCAAAGACGCAATAGCAAAGTTGGGCATTTCTACCTCACGCATCAAAGCAACCGGATATGGTGAGTCTATCCCGATTGCTGAAAATAATAGTGATGAAGGCAGAGCAAAAAACAGGCGAACGGAGATAGCTATTATTTCCAGATAATGACGAATTTTTTGGTTACGGCAGTGTCATTAGCCTGTACGGTATGATTTTTGCTGGTCACAGGGAAATTCCGAATGAACGAAGTGTCTTTAGTTCAGTCGATGCCCACTTTACCCTCAAATGATGATAAGCGAACGGCTTTTGCCTATTGAGGGTTTAAATAATGCTTACCTAGCGTTGATTCTGGTTTTCTTTGTAACTTTGAATCGATGCTAAGCATTATCCTGTTGTATTGTGTATAGATACGGCGAAAGTCTTTCATGTTGAGAAATTTGTTCACTCGTCCCGTAATGAAAATTCGATACCAGTTATTTTCACTCGCAGCTCTTTTGTTTCTATTTGTTTCCCCTACATTTTCACAAGATGAGGCTGGCAAACGAGCAATAGACCGAGGATTGACCGACACCCACGTGGATAACCTAACGAACCTGAACTCACAGGCCGACGAGGCAACCCCTCATGTTAGCCCAGACGAAGGAACACTTTATTTCTCAAGCTTCCGCTCCGGCAAAGACGCTGTCTATAAAGCTACACGTAAATCACTTACCGAATGGAATAACCCCGAGTTATTTCTTGAGCTTCCCGGTAAAGAGCGTATCAGCTCCCTAACCGTATCAAAGGATGGTAATACGGCGATTATCACTGCAAGTAATCGCAAAGATGGTATTGACGGGACAAGCGATATA
>JAYUZC010000357.1:0-3677 GCA_043752045.1 Bacteroidota bacterium
CAGGATATTCATCATACTTGTGGTCAACAGGCCAGATAAGTCAATCTATCCGAGTTGCACAAGCAGGGAAATATCATGTTATTGTTTCAATAGCTGCCGGCTGCGAGGGAAGTTCGGATACGCTTGATGTTATCGTTAATCAAAAACCAAAACCAACTCTTACAGCTTCATCTGTTTTACTTCCAGATACAGGCGGCTCAATTACGATAAATTGTAATGAACTCTACCCAACATATCTTTGGTCTAATGGTGATATATCACAAAGTATTATTGTAACCGATTCCGGAAGGTATATAGTAACCGTTATTGATTCAAACGGCTGCAGTGATACTGCCTCAATAACAATCTATCGTGATTTTGGTCCGCCGACGATCTCACTAAAACTTGATACGCTTTCTGCGGCACCAGGAGAGCGAGTAGCATTTCCGTTGCATATTCTCGAATCAGAGAATATGCCTCAATCACTTGCGACAGAGTACATCGCAACTCTTACATTCAACGGCTCACTCCTTGTGCCCGTAGCGCAGCCCATAATTTCTGTCTTTAACGGCAAACTTCGGACGATCACCGTTGCCGGTACACGTGATGTATCACAAACAACAGGCGAACTTCCTGCAATAGAATTTATCGCTGCGCTTGGGAATGCTACAGAAACAGTGATCCATGTTGATTCAATAACATGGACGAATGGTATCAAACCTGTCACAGTTACTTCCTACGATGGCTTGATGAAGCTCAATGGTATTTGTGAAGAAGGTGGTGTTCGTCTCTTTAGTGAGACAGGGGAAATACTCTTAGCTCAAAGCCGCCCAAACCCAACCAACTCAATTGCACGAATTGATTTTGAAACGATAGAAGAAGGTAATGTAAAGCTCATCTTGACAGATATGTCAGGACGAACAGTCAAAGAACTCTTTGATGAGTACGTAAAAGCCGGAGCGTTCAGCGTTCATCTTGATGCACATTCACTTGCACCCGGGTTATATATGTACGTTCTGCAAACACCTTCACATCTATTGCGCAGATCTCTCGTCATCACACGTTGACCAAAACAATAGTCGAAGTGAGTAAATACATCACCGTTGTATGTAGCGCGCTCTTTGCACTTTCCGCATGGGCGCAAGAGGAACAAGAAGTAGATGTCAATACGCTCTTCCGATATGGCGCGTATGGTGACTACAACATCAATATGCACTCAGCGGACTTTGCTAAGCTCCCTGGTGTACCCAATTGTTGTCAGAACTTCGAGAGCGGTTCGGGAGGCGGTGTCTCGTTCGGCGGACTTTTAGGTATTCCGTTCTCATCATCTCTATGGCTTGATATTCGCCTCGGGTATTCATCTCGCAATGCACTGCTAACAAGCCAGCAAACCACTACTGTTGTCACAGGTGGTAATACAACTGAAGGTTCATTTGAGCATCAAATAGATGCAACACTTGCAACGGTGGGGCTTATGCCAATGCTTTCATTCCGACCGTTCGGGAGATTGAACCTCAAGATTGGGATAGATGGTGGGTATTTGCTGACAAAAGAATACTCTCAAAAAGAACAGCTTGTAAAACCGGAAAATAGCGGCACGTTTGAAAACGGCAAGCGTACAAGAAATGAATTTTCCGGCGAGATTCCCGACGCAAGTTCGATGCTGATTCTCGGTGTCGCTGGACTTTCATACGAGATACCACTCAATGCAAACGGGACAGTTAACTTGAGCCCGGAAGTGATGTATGAATATGGCTTCACGCCTATTGTAAAAGGTTTGACGTGGAATCCGCATCAGATACGAATGGGAGCGTCGCTAACATTTTCTTCATACCCACCGAAGGAATTACCACCGCCACCACCACCACCTCCTCCACCACCACCGATTGCGGTTGTGCCTCCGGTACTTTCAGCGGAGGTAAAGGCGATAGCATTTGATAATCAAGGCAAGGAGGTACCATTGCAAGTAGTCGTCGAGGAATACATCTCCACGCAGCTTCGCCCAATACTTAACTACGTTTTCTTTGATGATTACTCATCAGAGCTACCCGAACGCTATACGAAGTATACTAGCTCAACGCGTGATGGATTTAGTATTGAAAATTTATATGGATATGAGACGCTGAATCTCTATCATCAGCTTCTTAATATCGTCGGTAGAAGGTTACAAGATAATCCGAAAGCAGGAATTACTCTTGTTGGATGTAATACAGATGCCGGACTTGAAAAAGGCAATCGCGATCTTTCGCGTGCTCGTGCTGAGAGAGTACGAAACTATCTGCGTGATATTTGGGGGATAGAAGAGAACCGCATGAAGGTACAAGCTCGTAATCTTCCTGATAAAAACTCGAATAGCTCTACTGAAGATGGTAATGCCGAGAATCGTCGCGTTGAGATCACCTCCGATAACTGGAAGATCATCGAGCCGGTGCTTACGACAGATACACTTCGTGTAGTATCACCACCCAATATTAGGTTTATACCTTCTGTTACTTCTGAAGCGGGACTTGCTTCATGGGAAATTCCAGTTACACAATCAGGTACAAGGCTGACGAGCTTTTCAGGTGGAAGTGTCATCGACAATGAGTATGAATGGAATCTTGCGAAGGAAAAACCTTCGACACTCGGGCAGTTGCGAACAATCGATTATCAGCTTATCGTATCTGACAAAGCTTCGCAAAAGGCATCATCACTGGTTGGGAGTTTTGCAGTTACACAACGTACAATACAACGCAAACGCGAAGAGCAGCAGGCAGATACTGTTTTCTCACGATATAGTCTAATCCTTTTTGACTTTGATGATGCTGGGCTTAATAAAACGAATGCTCGTATCACCGATTTTATCAAGGATAAAATTTCAAAAGAGCAGAATATCACAGTCGTTGGCTATACTGATAGAATTGGTTCTCCCGAATACAATCTCCAGCTTTCGGAGTCCCGAGCAAGATCAACGGCTAAGGCAATTGGTATATTAAATGCTACAGTAAAAGGTATCGGTGGGGCAGAGTTGCTCTATGATAACAACCTCCCCGAGGGGAGATTCTATTGTCGAACTGTTACCATATCAGCGGCAACACCTTCAAAATAGCAGAATTAACGGTTTTTGGGAGAAAAATCAATTATTTTTCCAAATATTGGTGATTTCGGCATTTATTTTGTATTTTTGTAGTAATTGTGTATGAAAATCATTACACCTGATTTTAATCAGTAACTTGAGGAGAATAACATGTACATAAAAAGAACGCTATCCTACTTCCTCGGGCTTGCTTTGGTCGCATCACTCGGACTTACGAGTTGCTCGAACAAAGCAACGGAGGAACAGATGAAGACGCTTCGTGAGCTTGACGGCAACCGAGATCGGCTTCAACGCGAACTCGAGAATGCCAACCGACGCCTTAGCGATGCCCAAGGTAAACTTGCAGCTCAAGACAGAGAGCTTCAAGATTGCATGAAGGACACGCAGGCAGTGCGCGAGGGTTTGGCTCTGTGGCCTAACATTTGGCCTGACGCAAATGAATGGAACCCACCGCCACCCCCCCCGGCTCCGGAACCAGTAAAAAAAGGAAGAAGATAATTAACTCACAAATAACGATAAAGGAAATACCATGAAAAAAGTATCAATTCTAACTGCGTTCTTTGTGATGTTACTTTCAGGCACTGTCTTTGCACAGTACCCTGAAGGATTCACAAAAGATCAG
>JAYUZC010000358.1:0-3638 GCA_043752045.1 Bacteroidota bacterium
CCGCGCCATTCTTACTTGATGGTGTTCCGGTGAAGGCAACAAGTCCGCTAAAATACCTTGCACAGCTTCCGCAGGCAGCAATCGATGATAGAATACTTATCATCTGTCAACTCTTTGGCGGTAATGACGGACTCAATACCGTTATCCCTGCTGAAGATCCTGAATACTATAAGATACGCGAACAGATCGCAGTCCCGAAGAACCAATGTTGGAATGGTCTTGGTGATATATATTTGAACCCCGCACTTAGTTGGGGCAAGCAAGGCGGTGTTGCATCAATGTTGGTGCAAGGCAATCTCGCTATTGTCCAAGGTATCGGCTATGATAATCCGAACCTCTCGCATTTCCGCTCGACGGATATTTGGTTATCGGGTATTAATGATTCAAACCCTGATGTCAGACTTGAATCGGGTTGGGTCGGAAGATTTCTTGAATCAAAATATCCTGACTTCCCGAACTCACTCCCCGAACATCCGCTTGCTATCCAGCTCGGCGGATTCTCACTTGCCTTGACAGGCACGAAAGGAAGAATGGGAATTGAAGTCAATAATCCTGCCGGACAGCAAGGCGTCGGTACACTTGATGATGCTCTCGATGCTGATAGCGTAGGTACATCCTACGAGATCGAACATGCCTTCATTGCTGATATTGCAGAGCGGTCAAACAAATATGCTCAAGCAGTAAAGAGTGCTTATGCCGCAGGCAAGTCACAATTGAAAGCGACATACGGTACTGATTCATTTGGTCAGCAAATGGCATCGGTCGCTGCGCTTATTGCAGGTGGGCTGAAGTCGAAAGTATATGTTGTTTCGATGGGTGGATATGATACACACGTATCACAAACAATACCAGGACCAACAGTGCAGGGAGCGCATCCAAATCTTCTTTATAGATTCTCTGATGCAGTTGCAAACTTCATGAACGACATGATACGCCTTGAGATGGGCGATAGAGTTGTCGGAATGTCGGTCAGCGAATTCGGTCGACGCCCATATGAGAACGGCAGCTTCGGTACCGATCACGGCACATCATCGGTGCAGTTCATCTTCGGAACACAGGTCAATAGCGGTATGTATGGCGAAAAACCAAATTTGAAAGACCTGAATGAGAATGGTGACTTGCTTCATACTCAGGATTATCGCAGTGTGTATCTCGAAGTGCTGACCGATTGGTTCGGCGCGGATCTTCCGGATGCATACACTGTGCTTCAGGCAGAGAAAGATGACTTTGCAACATTAAATGTGTTAAAGGCGCAGAAAAGCTCAACGCCACGCGCTGCATATATTGATAAACTTGCAATAAAGAGTAATTATCCGAACCCATTCCGTGGTGCAACAAATGTTGAAGTTGAATTGCCTCGCTCAGGAAATGTAACGATAGAGTTATCGTCGTTAAACGGAGGTAACATAACCAAACTCATGAGCCGCGAACTCACAGCCGGAGTGCATCGTATTCCATTAATGCTCGATGTTGCATCGGGAAGTTATCTTTGTATCGTCCGTGCCAATGGCGAGATGGCAGCGAAGATGGTACAGTGTGTTAAGTAAGACGAAAGCATAGAAGAAAAAGACCTTTGCTAACATTTACGAAAACCTTTGCCAACATTGCGGTAAGAAAAAGCGCGTTGCTATTACTGCTTGTTGTCGCATTTATATTATCAGAATCCACTTCATCCGCACAAAACTGCGACTCGATGAAGTGGTGCTCCCATAATGCTATCACGACAACCATTACCGCAGGTAAACTTGCGCAATACACTGATGTTGATACCAGTTGGCGTATCCGAGCAATTGACACTGCCATCACCTTCGAAGCATGGCTTAAGCCACAAGCACAACCCGGCAAACGAATCTATGTTGGTGGTCTCTGGGGACCTAACAAAGATAACAATGATGTATGGGTCGTTTATATTGAGAACACGACGATCTATTTTGTCTTGAGTCAGGACAATTCATTTAGAGGTGATTTAGATAATACCGTAGTTTCAGTCGATGTACCAAATCTCTATACTCGCGGCTGGCTGCATCTTGCCTGTGTATGGGATGGTATCTCGCAAGAAGGACGCATCATTATTGACGGCTATGAATTTGCAAGAGCGAAGAATCCTGCGTATCCAATAACAGTCCTTCATAAGCAAGACAATAAGCAGTTGCCTTTGCAATTCGGAAGCTGTAATGCGCTCTCCGATGATACCGTCAGATTCCGCACGTTCAAAGGGCAGATGGATGAGATACGTTTGTGGGGCAGAGCATTGTCGGTAAATGAGATTCGCTGTAATCGTAACAAGTCGCTTGAAGGCAATGAATCAAAACTTGAATTGTATTACCGAGCCAATGACTCAAGCTATTGGTTTGACCTTTGTGATGCATCAGGCAATGGTCATGTTGGTCGCATGCGATCTGGTGCAAGGCATCAAACATCTGATAGAACAGTCCCGGCTACATTCTCCGTCTCTCCTGCAACGCAAACAGCAACGCTTATCTGTATTGATGATACATCATTTACATTTACGATAACAGACACATCGTTCTGCGGCAACTCTGTCTATGCGTTTTTCTATGGGGGTGCATCGGGGTTATACTCACTTTCAAAGAGCACATTCGATCTTTCTCAGAATGTACCGCAAACATTCACTGTCAATATCAATAATGCAACATTGGCGGGTGATATTTCGACGGCATTATACATTGTTAACTCTAATAGGTGTGGTGATTATCTTTATATCCCTCTGAATGTTAATCGTACCACAGAACTGCAATACTCAAAGAACACGGTTCTTCTTGATACGCTCTATGTAGGTTGTACGCAAAAGACATTTTCTGAAGATTCGATACGTATATGCAATACGAGTAATCGTCCGTTGCAGATAACATCTGCAACACTAAAAGACCCTAAGTTCTCATGGCGTCCCGGCAGTGGACAGCCTGCATTGCCTATAACTTTGCAACCGGGGCAGTGTTGGACAGTTATGGTAAGGATGGATGCCCATGATACTTCAAAGACCTTCTATGATACGTTGAAGATAGTTAGCGATGATAAATGTCCGGGTAGTGGTTTTATTCCGCTTCAAGGCAGAACGCAGGATGTTATCGTTCTGCTTACCAATGATGCGAAACGCCAGTTAAAACAAATGAACTTCGAAGCGGTCTGCCCAGGTCAGATCAGTAACGTACAGACGTACCAATGGCGAAATCTCATTGGAGAAAATATCTTTGTTGATTCGGTAATATTCACCAACCCCGCATTCTTTTTTGGCGGAAGGGCATATCCTGTCCAGCTTCGGGTAAAAACAGCATACCAACCAATTGGTGTTCGCTTCCGTCCGCCGACCCCAGGACCATTTTCTGGTCAGATGAGAGTATATGTTAACTATAAGGGATGTACGATTGTCAAGACAATTGATTTTACAGGGACGGGCATTTCCGTTGATGTTGATTTCGTCACAACCAATGTGTTGTTTGGTAATGTCAGTATCGGCAAGGTCGGCACTCAAACAGCGACTGTTATCTGTAACGGAAAAGACCTGCGAAGAATGTCGGCATACTTGAAAGTTGGTGATGTCTTTAGCATTACAGGCGGGAAAAGTTTTACGATAAATCCCGGACAGACGCAGAACATCACAACGACATTCCGTCCAC
>JAYUZC010000359.1:0-9119 GCA_043752045.1 Bacteroidota bacterium
CTAAGCAAAGCGCCATCGAGATAACCAGCAATGATATTCCTTCCATCGGGAGTAAGTGCAGCAACCGTCGGACTCATCAGATAAGGTTTATAGGTCTTCACATTAGTCCCATCTGCAACCTGCCAAATGCGAATGCTCGAATCGGCAAGACCGAAGCTAAAGAAGTACACGCCATTATGAGAAAATCCTATCGGCTTACATTCGCCCGAATGACCGATATGAGTTGATAGCAATATTCCATCGGTAAGGTCCCAAAGAAAGAGCGAGTCACTGCTAGCCGTGAGCATTCGAGTGCCGTTATTATCAAATGCCATCGAGGTCCCATAAAAATCTTTTGGTGCATATGAAAAAGTAGTATCTTCGTCACGGAGTGGTGGTTCGAGGGTTATCCAAGTACCGACACGGAATGTATTATCGCAAGATGTTAATATAGCTATAGGATGCTGGGAATTTGGTATTATTGTAGCATAAAAAATATTAAGCCTGTTTGAGCTACCCCAAGTGTTTGTAAGCGCTGAATCTCCGTTTACTATTGTACCTCTTTCGACCGAGCTGCCACATTCAAACGAATAATGCCCGTCATAGTTATAGGTATAAGAATAAGTGCTGTCCGTTAGGAACTGGACATTCTTAACATTATATGAACGGAGGTTAGGAGATGAATACATACGAAAATCATATCTGCGCCTATTCTCAATGTCCCATATATATGAAGTTGAACCTGAAATTGCAAGATATTTTTCTGAAGGAGATAGTGATAACATTGTACTAGAATACAAAGCAAGTTCTCTCAACGCTCTCGTGAGGATACCAGTATTGGGATCAAAAAAAAGTACATCTGAAGAGTTACCTCCTGACAATATTTCACCACTTTTTTTTGAAAAAGTCAAGAAGTTCGGTTCAAAGGCTTCTCCGGTTAACGTATCAATGACCTTCCATGTCTTAGTATCATATAAAAGGAGAATACCTGTTGATAGACTGACAGCCATACGCGACCCATCGGAAGTGAAACTGACATCTCCAATACGCCTGTCTATTCCCCTGATTTCTTTTACAATACTCCCATCAGAGAGATCAAGAATCGTAAGCATTGAATCCCGTAAGCGATCATAGCCAGTAGAAAGGGCAGCAATAGACGATGTCGGGGATGGGGTGAGCCCAACCTTCCATGTTGGAAATTTGAATGAAGAAGTATATATTACATTCCCTGTATTAATATCGTAGGCACGAAAGAGCGAGTCCTCACTTATTGTATAAAGGGTATTCATGAAATCGGAAACGAATACACTATAAACATATTGGTCGAATGGTATCTTCGCTAACTCCTTTGCTTTTTCTACATCCCAAATACGGATTGAGCTATCATTGCTCAAAGAGAAGAGCCTGGTTTCAGAATTAAAAAATTGTACATTGCGTATGCCTTTGTGGTGTCCTACTAGTGAATCCCTTACTCCTGCATCAAGATCACCTATGTAGATTATCGTATCGGAATTATTATCATTCCCCTTACATGTATGTTTAGTGCCGGAGTAATAACGATCTGAATATTTAGCCGGGCAGTCAAATGGAATAATTCGGTTCTCTACAATAACTGATTGACTAATATCCCACTTATAATAATATGTGCCTGTAGTTACCAAGAGTGAATCGCCCGTTTGAGAAAAGTCTATATCAAATGGGTATTCACCATCGGGAATGTCGAATATCGTTAATGGCTTTAGCGTTTGGAGATCCCATACTGTTATAAGACCATTAGCAGAAGAAGCGAGCCGAGCTCCATCGGGTGAAAACGCAAGATGTCCGCCTCCCATCCCGTTACGTATCCAATTGATCTGTGCGTAAGAATCAAATGAGAAACACGAGCATATAAGCAAGAAGAATACTATTACCCTCATAAGAACCTCCTCTCAATTGATATAACTAACCTGCATAGGATTCATATCATTCCTCTACAGCTTCATCAACTTCGGGCAATTAACTATGCCTCTGCTGTCCTCTACTGCTTCCTATGGCTCTACTACTCTGCCGCAGGTGCAGGAGAGTGGAGCGTGGATTCGATGAGAAAGGGAAAGTAGTATATTTATCGTGTGACTATTACTCTTCTGACCTCCTGCCAATCACCTGAATGGAGTACAAAGTGATACATTCCCTGTGCAAGAGTCGAGATATCAATTGTGTATTGTACGGCTGGTTGGATATTCTCACTGGTTAGAAGTTTCTCGCCGTTTGAAGTAAATAGCTCGGCAGTGATATTATTGATTGTGCCGGGTTCGATAAAGATAGAAATCATCATCATTGCTGGGTTCGGGAATACGCTTACCGATACTTCAGCGTGAGACTCTCCTTCAACTCGTGAGGGGCTATAGGTATTCACAGCTTCGGTGATGGTTGCATGACCTGAACCCGGACCGGTATTGCCTGCAGGCACGACGCCATAATACGTGACACCTAATGTATATGGGTACGCGGCAACGCCGCTCTCGTCAAGCGTTACGAAATACGCATACGTCCCTTTCGGATATTCCGGCGTGACCGAGAACCTGCCGTTATGCTCATCAAGGTCACCGATGCCCTGCACCATTTCGTAATCCTCTATATAATAGCCAAGCGGATACTGCGCGCTGATAGCAGGTCCGTACTGATTTGCAGAAAGAACAGTCCCATCCGATAGTGTCGTACGGTCAGTTATCTGGCGAAGTCGGAACGTCGAGCGCATACGAGTTATGTTTCCTGTCCCGTCCGGATTTGCAAAGCCGAAGGCGCCATAGATCGGGTAGCCGTCAAAACTATAACCAATGATAGGCGAATGCTTTGCGCTGTCCTTGCTATCATAGAGGCAGCGCGGATTGAGATGATGATGGTACTCTCCATTTGGCGCAGGATGACCCAGGCAGTCATCAAAACTTGCGCCTTCAACAAGGATAGCATTCTGATTCCAGACTTTTGCATTCTGGTAGGACGCAGCATCCTTTGCATTGAAAATGCTAACCCCGTTAGACCATACACCAATATGTCCAAGTGGCGTTGCCGTGAGCGTACCATTATTCTTTTGCGGGCTGCGGGTTATCTTATAGACGAAGTTCTGATTCTTTGGTGTGTTGGGGTTGCCTTGCCACGGTCCAATGTCATAGCTCGGGACACATGATGCACTTACATATACAAAACCATCGGAGTACTGCACCTGCTGAACGTTCGTTACTAATCCGCCGTAGCCAGTCTGGCCCGACTGGTTAAGTATCCATGAGGTGATTTCAGGTGAAAGCTGTGCGAACGCTGACGTCGAGAGAAAAAAGAAAACTCCTGCAAGTAATTTCATTGACTAAAGAAGTAGATTAATCCATGAGAGAGACACCACAACAGCGAAAACGTTTAAAACGATTAGGGCGAGATCATACTCGCCCTACCTATCAGTAACTCGGGATGAACGCTTAGTTCAGATGTTTCTCTAAGAACTTCTCCATTGCTTCGTACGCCTCGAACTTGTTCTCTTCGTTATGGAAGCCATGTCCCTCGTTCTCTTTGACAAGGTATGGTACTTCTATCCCACGGTTCTTGAGCGCCTCGACGATCTGATTTGATTCATCAATGTTAACACGCGGGTCTTTTGCTCCCTGTATTACAAAAAGTGGAGCTTTTATTTTATCAACATGGAATACCGGAGAGGCAGCAGTAAGAAGGTCTTTATCTCTTACGGGATGCCCGACCATCTCCTGCATCATCTCAAGGAACGGCTTCCAGTATGGTGGAATCGTATTGAGGAATGTGAAGAGATTAGATACGCCGACATAATCAATACCACAGGCGTAGAGATCAGGAGTAAATGCCATTCCTGCCAAGGTACAATAACCGCCATAACTGCCGCCGTAGATAGCCACGCGCTTTGGGTCAGCAATACCTTCTCCGATAAGCCACTTCACTCCATCGGTAACATCATCCTGCATGGTCTTTCCCCACTGCTTGAACGATGCCTCCCAGAACTTCCTGCCATAGCCTGTCGAGCCACGGAAATTTAATTGCAATACAGCATAGCCACGATTAGCAAAGAGCTGAACTTCAGGGTTGTATGTCCATGTATCACGATGCCAAGGTCCGCCGTGCGGATTTACTACAACCGGAAGATTCTTTGCTTCTTTCCCTTTAGGAAGTGTAAGATAGCCATGAACGGTAAAACCATCGCGACTTACAAAACTGATCGGTTTCATCTCGGCAAGTTCGTTCTCATTAAGCCAGGGACTCACATCGGTAAGTTTTGTTAGTTTGTCCGATGTTGATTCATATAGATAGAACGAGCCAAGCGAACGGTCGCTATATGTCCGCAAGATGAACATGTCCTCGTTCTTATTATACCCGCTGATATTTATTTCGTATCCCGGCAGATGAACTATCAATTTTTCAAATATCTGCTCTAACTCTTCATCAAGAAAGATCCGTTCTTTTTTCCAAGTAACAAAGCTGATAGCTGTCAAGACCTTGCGTTTATGTGAATAGGAAAGGTTCGAGACATCAACATCCGGATGTTGGAAGAGCACTTCAATTTCTTTGCCTGTTGCAATATCAAACTTTACGATTGCTGCCTTATCTCTTCCAAGGTTACTCGAGCAGTATAGATGTTTGTTGTCGAACGTGAAGAATAGTGGCGAGATTGATTCTTTGAAGTTCGTTGTGATAATATGTTTGAACGGATCGAGTTCTGTCTCGCGGTAAAGCAGCGTAGATGTGACACCATCGGTTGCAGTAGCTACACGGATATTTCCGTCATGATCTGTATTCCAACCAGTGATGTTGCCCGGGTTCTCAGCAACCATTTTTATCTCACCCGTAAAAACATTTAGGCGATAGACATCAAATATCTCTTTGTTTCGCTTATTCATCGAGATAAGCATATCGCTATGATGGTCTTCAAGATCATCAACGATGTCAACCGTTACTTCGTCAAAGGGTGTCAGATCAATGTGGTTTTCTCCGTTGCGGTCAACAGAATACAGATGCCAGTTTTCGTCGCCATCTTTATCACGAAGGTAAATGATGCGATCATTCGACTTCCAGAAATAGCCGGCAAGGTCACGTGTTGTCTCACTCGTAACACGCTTTGCATCTCCGCCTGTACGAGGAATAATGTGAACATTCATCCGCCTCTCATATGGAGCCAAGAAGCTTATCCAGTTTCCATCAGGAGAAATTTGATAGCCCGAACGTTCAGGGTTGCGGAAAAAATCACGGAGCGGAATACGCTTTGCAGCTGCCATTTGAAAGTTGTATTAATAAAGCCGTCGTAAAACAGTATAGGCAAATGAAACGGTCGCGAAAAAACTATATGAACCGCTCCCTAAGCAACTCAAGCGCAGCATCACATGAGCGTTCCCTCACAATGCTCCGTCCGGTACCAAAATGGTAGAGTTTTGCAATAGTCGGTTTTCCTCGTTCTGCGAGGGCGATCCAGACAGTACCAACAGGTTTTTCTTTTGTGCCCCCGTCAGGTCCGGCAGTGCCGGAGATGGCGATAGCGTATGTGGTACCGAATTTCTTCAGTGTGCCTTCTGCCATTGCCTTTGCGCACTCCTCACTGACTGCACCAAACTTCTTTAGTACACTTGATAAAACATTTAACTCATCAACTTTTATTTCATCGGCATAACTAATGATACTACCTGGATAAACCTCTGAAGAACCAGCAACATTTGTGATCCTCATTGAAAGCATTCCACCTGTGCAGCTCTCAGCAATAGAAACAGACCTCTTCTTACTCTTTAAGAGTGATACGACGACCTCTTCGAGCACATCATTATTCTTACCATAGATGTATTGACTTGCTTTCGAGAGTATTCTTTTCTCAACTCGGGCTATGATAGCATTGGCTTTTGCTTCCGATGCTGCTCTGGCTGATATCCGTAAACGTATGCCGCTTGTCTTTGGCAAGTATGCAAGTGTTGCGCCTTCTTCGAGGATGTCTTCCATATCGCCGATCTTCTCGGAAAGAAGTGATTCGCCGATGCCGGTTGCAAGCAGCGTTTTATGAATGATCGCTTGAGCGAATTTACCTTTATACCGTTTCTTAAAATATGGAATTACCCACTTCTGGGTGAGCCACTTCATCTCATGTGGCACACCTGCCATGATGATAAAGGTTTTACCCTTCTCATGGTAAAGCAGTCCCGGAGCAGTGCCTTTATCATTACGAAGAGCTATGAAGCCTTTCGGTACAAGTGACTGCCCGATGTTCTTCTCTGGCATTTTAGCATACCCAAAACTTTTGAAGCGCGCTTCAACATGGGCAAGAGTCTTTTTGTCCATTACAAGTTCTTTCTTAAAGAACTTGGCAACTACATTTTTTGAGATGTCATCATGTGTCGGACCAAGACCACCCGTTGCAATAACTATATCGCTTTCTTTCCAAGCACGTCGCATCGCTTGTAAGATGTCTTTCTCGTTATCACCAACGGTAGTGATGCGATGAACATCAACGCCTATTTCATTCAGACGCTCGGAAAGAAAGGAAACATTGGTATTGACTATTTGTCCGATGAGTAGCTCATCGCCGATCGAGAGAAGTTCTGCTTTTAGCAAGGTATGTCTTACAAGAATGAATAATAGAAATACGCAACGATATTCGCAGCGATGCAAGCATAGACACCAGCCACTGCATCATCAAGCATGATACTTGTGCCCCCTATAGAACGTTCAAATATAGTTGCCGGATATGGCTTGAGAATATCAAAGATGCGGAAAAGAAGGAATGCCGAAATGATAAAGACGATGTCCCCATGATACGAAAATGAAAGTAATGCTATCCACTGCCCAAGCACTTCGTCGATGACAACTACGCCGGGATCATGTTCCCCTGTGCGAAGTTCGATAACATCAGCAGAGATAGACCCTGCAATAAAGACTGCAACAATGCCTACTAAGAGTATCCAGTTGTTTTGGAGGAAAGGAATAAAGTAGTAGAGAGCAACCGCGGCTAAACTGCCGAACGTCCCGGATGCAACAGGAGAAAGCCCAATAAAGCCAAACGTTGCTAAAGCAAGAATGACAGACGGCACACCGCGCACCTTCGCAACCGAAGGTGACCAGAGTCGGGAGCGTGCTTTCGCGAGTTGACCGTCAGCCATCAGATTTTTGAGTAGAACTGTTACTTACATATTTTTTCCATGCAGCGCGAAGCACTTGCATGTTATCGTAAATGTATTGCGCTTTTGTTGCAACAGTTAGTATTGTTACAAATATCATCCCATAATAGTATATCTCGGCGTCATCAAGCGATGCACCAAAACCCGCTGCTTGCACACCAAGTCCACCGCTATGGAGCATATGAGCTACAAGCACATACGCAATGAACAACATCTGTATAAACGTCTTGACCTTCCCAAAGTTACTCGTCTGTACAGACATATTCAGAGAATCAGAAAGCATACGGAAGAAGGTCATTAATATGTCTCGTGAGATAACGATCCAAACCGTCCAGATAGGGATAATACCAATAGTTGCAAATGCGATAAATGCAGCACTAGTCAGGATCTTATCAGCTAACGGGTCGAGAAATGCACCAAGTGGCGAGGTCATCTTCCAGAGTCGTGCAAAGTATCCGTCGTACCAATCTGTCACGGCACCTGCAAAAAAGATGATAAAAGCCCAAGAGTATTCATGGGGATCGGTAACTGCAAAGAGCCAGTAAAATACAGGCGCCAGCAGAATCCGCAGTATCGTCAGCTGCATCGGGAGTCTCATACTATTCTTCCGAATCAGCCGAAATAAGTTTAAACGATGAGAATACCTGCTTTATTTCTTTGGAAGAACGTTTGGCCTTATCAGAGCAAATATAGATTATCTGGTAAAGACGAGGGGCAACAAGCATACAATCAAGCCGACCGTATGTTGTGACACCTTCTATTGTAGAAGTAAAGTTTATAGTTCTTGCCGGGTTTCCCTCAAACGTGAGATCCATTTGCTTCTCCATCTTTGCACTCATATTCGTTAATGCCCCATCACGAACAGCATCAAGCATCTTGGAGTAATTTGATGAGACGATCACACTATCAGGATAATCATTGTAGGAGATAACAAACACCTGATCATCTTTTGAACTCGTCGTGTACATCCTCAGCAGGAGATCGCCTGCATCCGATGGAATCGTTTGCGAAGAAAACTCCGGGTCAGAAAATGTCGATGGAATAAAAATGGAGAATCGACCGTCAAGTGTTGCAAGTTGCTTTGTTTGAGCAAAGCCTACAACCGAAGAGAGCAAAAGAACTATGGATAATAGATATTTCAGCATTAAAATGTAACAACGCTTACCCAAGTTTGGTCTTTCTAAAACAAAAAAACGTACAAAACTGAAAATGCTGCTCTCCTCTACGGAAAAGCAGCATTACAATAATAAACTAAAGGTCTTTTATGCGTTCTCTATCGGGATGCGGAGCTTTGCAAGCCCAAAGAATCGCAGAACAGAGATATAAAGCCAGCCGATATCAAACTCGAACCACTTCACGGAGAATTTCGCGCGTGATGGATACTTGTGGTGATTGTTATGAAGCTCTTCGCCTGAAAGCAGGATTCCCATTGGTCCCAAATTACGGCTTTCGTCTTCTACAACGAAGTTACGATATCCAATGGTATGACCAAGCCCATTGACTACTCCTGCAGCCCAGAATGGAACCCACAATACGAGTCCAGCCCAAATAAGTGGTCCGAACAACCAGCCAAATCCGAAGAAACAAAGTACCAATAGAACGATTGGTCCAACAAAACGAGTCGGCTCAAAGAAAGAACGTTCGAGGAAATCATTTGGCAAGCCCTTGCCAAATTTTTCGATCGTGTCCTTATCTTTGTAAGCAATGCGATAATACTTTACGCCAAGGAAAAGTATCTGTGCCCAGCCATGGATAACTGGCGAATGCGGATCATGCTCGGTTTCGCAGTGAGCATGATGTTTGCGGTGTACAGAAACCCACTCTTTTGCAGACATTCCGGTAAAAAGCCATAGCCATAAACGCATAGGGAATGCGGCAATAGGGTGGAATGTAACAGATAGGTGCGTAAGGGAGCGGTGGAGATACAAAGACGTACACATAATGGTGAAGTGACCAGCGATCACCACCAAAATAATAACGCCCCACCATGTA
>JAYUZC010000360.1:0-3629 GCA_043752045.1 Bacteroidota bacterium
AACTCGGATAGAATTATATAAACGCTTGCTTCGTGCACGTGATTTTATAGAGTCATCATATACGTTAGAGATACCCCTCACACGAATAGCACACGAAGCGTATCTTTCCCCACATCATTTCTTACGTCAGTTCAAGTTACTCTTTGGAATGACACCGCATCAGTATGTAGTCACGAAACGACTTGAACTTGCCCTTGATCTATTAAAAGACAACTCATCCTCTATTACTGAGATTTGCAACAAAGTTGGATTTGAGTCTCTTGGTTCATTCAGCTGGATGTTCAAGAAGAAATTTGGAGATTCACCTGACCAGTATCGAAAAAAGATGGCGGGTATCATCATACCATAACAAATTAGCAATAGAGGAGAAACCAGAATGAGTCGTTTCTTCCGTATATTGTAGAATAATTCACAGGTACTACTTCACGATAATTTATAGAAAGGCCTTTTTATGCCACGTCCAGTACATTTTGAAATACCAGCAGAGGATGCAAACCGCGCCACCAAGTTCTTTGGTGATGTTTTCGGTTGGCAGATGAGCGAATTCGGAGAGAATTCAGGTTACTTCCTTGCTACAACAGGCAACGATGGCGAACCTGGTATTCACGGAGCTATCATGCAGCGTAAACATCCTCAACAGCCACTTACCAATAGTATCAGCGTTGATTCTATTGATAGCTATGCTGAAAAGATCACTGCTTCCGGTGGACAGATCGTTGTCCCGAAGTTTTCAATTCCAACAATGGGTTGGCTTGCATACTTCAAAGATACCGAAGGTAATATTCACGGCCTTTGGCAGGACGATACGTCAGCTTCGTAAGCAATAAGAACATCTCAATACGAAAGCCGGATATACTCCGGCTTTTTTGTTGTATATTGTATCCGAGAAAAGGAGCACCTATGGTAATCGAACCACCAACACATCAATCACAAGCCAAAGCTAAAGGGCGTGCCGGCGAAGAAGAGGCATGTAATTACCTCACCGGTCTTGGATATGGAATTATCAAACGCAACTTCCAGTATGGGCAGATTGGCGAGATCGATATTGTTGCTAAAGATGGCGAGCAGCTTGTCTTCGTTGAAGTAAAAGCAAGAAACCAATATACACGGGGCAAACCCGAAGATGCAGTTGATGTCCGCAAACAAAAGCAGCTAAAGCGAGTCTCGGAGGGGTACTATCACATCAACAAGATCACCGACCAGGCATGTCGCTTCGATGTCGTCGCAATTGATAAAACAGGCGGAAAAACAGAAATTCGTCACTACAAAACGGCGTTCTACTAAGTGATGATCTCATTTCAGAACGTTACATACCGCCCATCGCCCACCGAACCGCCAGTCCTTGATGGTGTATCGTTTACTGTTGCAAAGGGCGAGTTCGTATTAATTGCAGGAAAAACGGGTACAGGAAAATCCACGATCTGCAAGCTCCTTAATGGTGAACTCAAACCCGATAGTGGCGAGATTCACGTCGGTGATGTAATCGTCAATAGTCTGCGCGGAAGTGCTCTTCAGAGGTATCGCCGCTCAATAGGGTGTATATATCACGACTTACCACTACTTGAGGATAAGACTGTTGCCGAGAATATATCATTCGCACTTGAAGTAATAAAAAAACGAGGGAAAGCATCTATTCATCCGATTGTCGAACATGCTTTGCACAGTGTAGGACTCTGGGAGAAAGCGCAGTATTTCCCACGACAGCTCTCACTTGGGGAGCGCCAGCGAGTCTCGATTGCACGAGCTCTTGTCATAGAGCCACTTGTTCTATTTGCTGATAGTGCTACCTCCCAACTTGACTCCGAGAGCCGAAAAGAGATATTTTCTATTCTTGAGAATGAGCACGTTCGCGGCATGACCATACTGAAGATGGTCAGCGAACATGACTCATTTGTAACCTCACCTAAAGGAATACGATGGTTAGAGCTTCTTGACGGGAAAGTGGAAGATTTTTTGCCTGTTACAAGCGGAGCGAACGCGGCGTAGCACCTGTTATACCCCAAACCTTTTTTATGTAAATGCCGATATTTCAAGGAAATACCGACGGAACCGGATTACGCATCGGGATAGTCGTAAGCCGTTGGAATAGTGATATTACCGCTTCGCTTCAGCGTGGAGCCGAGCGTGCTCTGCTTGCCTGTGGTGTTGCTGAAAGCGACATTATTATTGCGGAAGTACCCGGTGCTTTTGAGATTCCACTTGCATCTGCCGAGCTTGCATCGTCAGGAAAAGTTGATGGCATTATCGCACTTGGTTGTGTCATTAAAGGGGAGACTGCACACTTCGAGTATGTTTCTGATGCTGCGATGCAAGGCATACGTGAAGTTGCACTGAAGTATCTTATACCGGTAACCTGCGGCATTTTGACAAGCTATACAGTAGAACAAGCTCTTGAACGAGCCGGAGATGATGAACATAATAAAGGTTCGGAAGCTGCACTCGCTGCCATAGAGATGGCTCAACTACAAAAGATGTTGCGATGAAGAATACAATAATACTTTTTCTCCTCCTTCTGATAACTGTAAGTGGCTACTCACAGCCGCTTCGCCAGGGTGAATGGAAAACATATACAGCGATGAACGTCGTCAATGATCTCGCACTTACAGCAGATTCGCTCCGTGCGTGGGTTGCTACTGAGGGTGGCGCATTCAGGATGGAGTTAGCTGATTTACAGCCGGAATCTTTCAAAAATCTGCGCACATCTGATGGATTGTCTTCTATTGAAATATCGGCTGTTGCTACAGATGATGAAAACAACATCTACTTCGGAGGACGAAGCGGTTCATTCGATATTTACAATGAATCATCACGGAGTGTAAAGAAGATACAGGATATTGCTCTTTCTTCGCTTGTTACCAAGAAGAATATCTATAGTATCACGATAAATGATACGAAAGTATTTATAGCAGCAGGGTATGGTATTAGTATTTATAGCCGCACTTCGAACTCATTCCTTGAGACGGTAAATAAATTCGGTAATCTTCCAACCGAGGACACTGCATTTTCGGCTATGGAGTACAATGGCAATATCTATGTGGTTACTTCTGACGCTATTGCAATTGCGGATGCAAATTCACCAAATCTCTCTGCACCATTTGCTTGGCAGATAATCTCGGCTCCGGCTGGTGCATTACTTCGCTCACAAGCTATCTTTGGAAATAAACTTGTTATAGGTGGGCTTGGTGGGCTCTTTACCCTTGACCTTATCACACTTGAACTCACTAAAATTGAGTTAATCGACCCTATTTCGTGCAGAAGACTCTTTGTTGGCAATAGCAAGCTTTATGTCTTGGATGCAAATAGTAACGGACGATTAGCAACTTCTACCGACCTCGTCAACTTTTCTTACACACAAATAGCAGCCGGCAGCGCGCAATCACAACCAACTTCATTTACAAAGACCGCCTCCGAGGCAATTCTCTATGGATTTGGCTCAGGGGGCACAACATTTGTGCCAGCTACTGGTGTACCTATCTATGAATTATATTCTCCGGGGCCATTAACGAATACACCTTCAAACTTACACTACTCATCTTCACAAGAAAAATTGTTTTCGGTTTTTAATACATCAGGTCTTTCTGTTTTTGATATGACTTCTTCAAGGTGGATCGGCTATTCAACCGTAGGTG
>JAYUZC010000361.1:0-9086 GCA_043752045.1 Bacteroidota bacterium
TAAGTTAGTTTCTGGACCTGGAAAATTGGAGCTATTGATATACTGTACAAGCATAAATGGAGCATCGCTTGTCCAGACATTTGGACCAGTAATATCATCACGTAAGTAAGTTTCATATCTTCCAAGCGTTGCATAAGGGTTACCATTACGATTGATAACCTGTCCAGCTTTTGATGCTATAACTAAGAATGAATCACCCCCCTTAATTCTACCAGCAAATTGTACTGTATAATAGGTATTTGCCCATGTGCGCACAGGTGGGATATAATCATTCACATGGTCGCAGTAAGGATCAGCAGGAATAAATGGACATGCCGAACCACCAATGACACCAATAGGATTGTTGGAGGTGACTACTGTACCTGAAAGATCCCACGGCAGATCTTGAGACTGTGTGGTTTGATACTGAACGCACTCACCTTTTTTTAGGAATAGTGTGAATGGTACTCCTTTTTTGTGGAGAGCTACGTTTGGTTGTCCCTCCGCACGAATATCTTGTGCGGGGATGATATTTACTGTTGTATTATCCTGATTCGCAATGATAATGAACTCTGATGGTAGGTCAACTGCCGCAGAAACATAGAGTGCTGTAGCCGCCGCAACTACATAATCCTTACCCCAACCGGTTGTTGGGATTACATACATACCATCCGATGTAGCATCATTTCGGGACATAAAATACACAGAAAGGTCAGCATTATCTGACCAAATATGTACCGCTTTATCTGTTTGGATACCCGTCGAAGTGTTAATCTCTAAATTTCTTGGAAGAACATGAGTAAGAACTTGGTTCGCTGTAACAGGTTTTTTGACAGCAGCTTGCCCACTTACCTGGATATTTACTGTCGTATTTTTTTCGCTCGTGATATAGAGCGAAAAGACCTCAAAATTCACATCTTTCGGATCATAGTTCTGAGGGATTGCCATCCATAGGTCACGTCCGAGATACGGGGCATCTCCTCTGTTCTCCTTCTCCACCTGCTCTTGGATGCGAATACGGCTTTGGCTATAGCTCGTCCCAGCGAGCATAAGAGATGCCAATGCTAAAAGGACAACCTTTATACGTGAGTGTAAGGATGCGTAATTCATATAGCTTTGCTATTATTTTTTGCTTAGACGAAAAAAGTAGCGAGAAGGACTGGGCACACAACTCGCCCCTAACGTAAAATGTAATACGAACACAACCCCTAAAAAGGAGCAATTTTCCTACAATTTGTAACGAACCTGCCGAAAGAGAGTTCCGAAGTTCTAATGGCTCACAATAACCCTACCAGATGCGACAAACCCACCGCCGGAAATACGAGCGATATAAGCACCCGAAGGTAAACTTGAAACATCAAAAGCTACCTCATAAACCCCTCGAATCTGATGAGTTGTGGCAAGCGGTCTTGCCAGAACCTTGCCGAGCATATCAAGCAGTTCTATCGACACATCAGCCGCCTCATCTATCGCATATACACACTTGAGAGCGCCGGATGCAGGGTTCGGTGTCAACGATTGAATAAACATCTGCTCGTTGGTAGAGCGCAGACGTTCTATAGCATGAGTATAATCAGGGGAATTCGATGGCAGTGTGTGGACTTCCGGTTCATCTTCAACCCCGAGGTCAAGCCCACAGCCGGCAAGCTTTGTCGAGACGGAGTCACGAATAGCATCATCGGTTTGGTAGACAACCGTAAGAAGTGCGTTCTTTTGAGTTGCTGAAAGCGGATTAAATCGTATTCCTATCTTCGCTGTCGCACTTGGCGCAACGGTCAACGGGAGCGAAGGCGTGCCATCTCGAACAAAGTCAGGGTCACCGGATTGGTTTATCCCAATGATAGTAAGCGGATACGTATTGGCATTCGTAAAGATTACATTCCCTTCAAGCGTATCTCCGACGGGGATACATCCGATATAGATGGAGTCAGGTGTCTTCCCTTCGGGCATCTCAGTACCAGCCATAAGCGGGATACGGCTGGTCTGGCATGAGGTTGTATAGAGCAGTGTATCATAGAAATTTCCTTCCGTATCGGATGAAAACCCAACTGTAATAGCTTTAGTCTCACCCGGAGCAAAAACGGCAGAACCAGTAGTTGTAAGATCAAATCCCTTACTACCTGATACAAAACCGATTGACCGTATTGAATCGGGTCTCGCACCCATGTTCTGTATTTCAACCAATTTATGAGCTTCGGTTGTTACGGGTACATTCCCAAATGATACTTTTGGTGTAACACTTCTGAAATACTGCGGCACTCCGTAGTTCGACTTAATAACTATAGTATTACCGACATCATCGAATGCTTCAATAGATGCAGCGGCGGGTTTGGATGAGTCTGCCACGCATACTTTCACCACGATCGAATCCGCACCTGAAACATTGTCAGGGATCAATACTATCATGTTGCTGTCAATTGATGCAGTGGCAATAAGCAGCTTTGAAGAGTTTGGATGTTTATCGAATATAGTTACATTGGTGCAGTAGCATCCTTGAGTTGAACTGGCAGTGGGTGGGACAGTATCTAAACTATTTATAGGCAGAAGTGTGCCGGGCGCTGACCATGCGTAGGAATCATCAGCATAATATCCATAGGCATAAACGGAAACCCCCGAATCAGAAGTTAAGGAATGTCTCCCAACTCCGACTTTATCTATTCGGAATGCCTCCCAGTTCGAGCCTGATATAGGTGTGCGGTTTATTGGTGAATAGGATGTGATTGGTTTTCCGTCCATCATCGTATTTCCGACAGATGAAGTTCGAAGAAGTATATTAACATAGTGGGTGAATGATGTCTGTCCACTACTAGGCAGAACATCTGGTGTAATAAAAGTAACATTGTTTTGTGCAGCGTCTGCGGGAAATAATACAACCATTGCAGGGTCTCCCGTATTTCGTGGCTGCCCTGAAGGCACTCCGTATGTTGCACTGTTAATATACTGGACTAACAGAAACGGAGCGTCGCTTGTCCAAGCATTAGCACCCGTAATATCATCACGCAAGTATGTCTCAAATTTATTGATGGTCGCATATAGATTCCCGTTGCGATAGATTGACTGATTATCTTTTGAAGCAATCGCCAAGAATGAATCACCACCCCATTTGCGCCCTACAAACTGTGATGAATAATATGTTTTTCCCCATGTATCAACCGGAGGAATCATCTCTAAGACATGATCACAATAAGGGTCAGCAGGTATGAACGGACATGCTGATGCACCAACGACAGCTATCGGCTCTGTAGACGATATCTTAGTACCTGACAAGTCCCAAGGTATATCTTGTGATTGAGTTGTTTGATATTGGATACATTCGCCCTTGTTGAGAGTGACATTGAAAGGTACATTTTTAGGATATTTTATTTCTGTCGGGACTCCTTCCTTGCGAATATCTTGTGACGGTGTAATAGTAACAACCGTATTATCTATGGTAGCAATCACTATGAACTCCGATGGGAGGTCAACTGCAGCACTCACATAGAGAGCAGTAGCCGCTGCTACCACATACTCTTTCCCATGAGAATAACTTGGGAGAACGACTGTACCGTCAGAAGTAAAATCATTGCGAGACATAAAATACACATTCAAGTCTGCATTGTCAGACCAAATATGAATCGCTTTGTCTGATTCAATTGCCGAAGAGCGATTGATCTCAAGATTTCTTGGGACAACATGAGTCAAGACTTGATTCGCCGAGACTGGCTTCTTGACGACGGCTTGACCTTGTACTTGTATATTTACGGTAGTATTAACAGGGCTTGTGATATAAAAGCTAAAAACTTCACCATTGACATCTTTTGGATCGTAGTTCTGCGGGATAGCAAACCAAAAATCACGCGATGGTGGAGTACCGGCAGTAGTACCTGCCTTGTGTGATGTCTTAGATACAGTAATATTTCCTTGAGCAAATGCAGAGGAGGCAAGAACAACAAGGACGAAGATAGCTATGATATGTCTCATTATCGTCAAGAGTTTGGGAATGCGAAATTCTCTATACTATAGAAGACACTCCAGAACCGAAAACGTTACACCTATCAACGAAAAAAGCCGCACAATATGTGCGGCTTTTCTCTGGTGAAGAAGATTCTTACTCTACGATTGGTGTCTCTACGACAACCTGCACTGTACGGTTGTAGTAACGACCTTCAGGCACTTCGTTCGGGTAGAGCGGCTGTGTTTTGCCGTAGCCGATAGACTGCAAGGTCTTGTACTTGCTTGTTTTTTGTTGGATGACTCGCTTTGTAGCATCAGCGCGGTTCTGCGAGAGTTTCTTATTGTAATCATCAGTACCAAGAATATCGGTGTAACCATTGACCGTTACATCAGAATTTGGTTTGATGCGGTCATACACATACTCTTCGAGGATCTTACTATTCCACTTGCCCATTTCCGAGCTGTTATACTTGAAGAGAATAAGGTTGTAATTCTCACGCGTCTTATCAGAAAGTCGTTCTGCAACAACGTCTGCAGTAGAGAACTGACGAACACCTGTATTCGCAATGTTTGAAGGAACAACACGACCAGATTTGTCAGTAACTAAGAGCTGTACCTGCATATCGGTCTCATCAAGCGGAAGCTTGTTGCCAACCGAACGCCAGTTCCAACCTGGTTCTGGTATTGAGTTGTCTGTAAGACTACCTGTTTCTTTAATGCGTGCCCATTCCTCGCCATTATGCGAGATGACAAGTTCGCGGCTTGCGATATTTTCAATACGAAGTCCGTTCTTCATCGTGAAGTTTACCGTCGACATATCAGGATACTTCTTCGTTTCCTCACGCTTGATCGGTTTGATGATTTCCCAATCATCGCTCTTACACTCAACTCTTCGGTTTTCTTCAATACCTTCGACTGTTGTCGCAAGTGTTGAATTTTCCGGAAGGTTGCGTGCCTCAATAGGTAAACGAGCCGGGTCAATACTCCAAATATCCACGAGATACTTTTTAATAAGCTCTGCACGGTTGCGTGAAAGATCCATAGACTTTTCTGCAGGGACGTTCATCGCATTACAACCGACAAGATTAACTTTTACATTCGGGTTTTTCCGCATGCGAAGTCCAAGACAGTTCAGATAGTTATAATAACCATTGAGTGTCGAAGTGATTGTATCCTCAGAGAAGCCATTTGTTTGAGAGGGGTTGTCAAAGAGTATGTAACGGCTTGAGAAGCTAGAGCTGCCTTCATCAAAGAATACCATCGGCAACAATGCGAACAACTCCACAGTCTTCTTTTCACGAATGACCACACCTTTGAAGTTCTGGAATTTTGCTGGAGGATTCTTCAGGTCTTTAAGAAGAGCAGGGTCTTCAGTTACCCACTGAACAACTGGCGGCTCTTCGTTATTCATTGGGATATCATGCGTCCAGATACGCGACGTATCGTTACGGATCGGGATAACAACGCGGAACGGCTGATACGGGAAGTGGCTTGCTTCGGTTGCACTTACGAGGTAAGAACCGCCGCATTCACCCTTCGCATTCGCGGGAATAACACAGAGGTATTCCCCTGTCTCGCTGTTTGCTTGTTTGTTGTAAAGAGTGTCGCGGGTTTGTTCGTCAACGATCACAACGTTCGCACCAAGCTTTGCATTTGTATTGATGTCAAATGCAATACCGCGAAGCACAAGCGTTGCCTTTGGTGGTGGTGGGTTGAACGCAACCCAAATATCAAGGTTTCCGGAGCCTCCATCTCTGTCAGAAGTAAAATACATTACATTTCCTGAAGCAGGGACCGTCAAGAAGAAATCATTAGCACTTGAGTTGATCGGTTCCGGAAGGCGTTTAGGATCAGACCAATCTTTAGCAGTTGGCCCAATATATTCAGTCATGTAAATGTCAAGATCTTTTTTACCGTCCCGACCGTACGAGCAGAAGTACATTGTTGCACCATCTGCAGACATAAAAGGCGATGCATCGTACTTAGACATATTTACTTTCGGTCCAAGATTTTCTGGCTCAGACCATCTGCCATCAGCAAACTGAGTAGACACGAAAATATCTACATTATTATCATCGTCGTCACCGATTTTACCTTTTCTGTTCGATGCAAAAAATAACTTTTTACCATCGGGGCTGATAGATGGCTGTGATTCCCATTTCGTAGTATTGATCGGAGGACCAACTTCACGAACATTTTTCCACGTGTTACCTTCTAGGGTTGCAACCCAAAGATTGACATCACCTCGCTCTGTAGTATTTCGCTGTGATGCCATGTAGATCGTTTGTCCATCAGCAGCAATTGATGCAGCACCGTCATTGGACTCCGAGTTAATAAGGGTTTCATTATTGGGGTTTGCCCATGTTGTATCATTGTTCTCGGGGCTTGTTGACTTCCAGAAATCTTCTACTCCCTTCAAGCTACCATCACGTCGAGAAACATAGAACATTGTGCGTCCGTCTGCTGTGACAGTAGGTGCAAAATCTGGTTTTGACGTATTGAGCACAGGTCCCAAATTCTTCACAATGAGTTTTCTAAAACCATCCGTGCTGCTATCTGGTAAGGGCGGCGGAGTGGGTGTCATTGGGGTGAGTTCGGGATGAACTTCCGCAGTGACTTTTTTTGCCTCTTTTTTAAGAGTCTCTTCTGCTATCTTTGAATTCGCATCTGTTGCTCGAGTTGCGGTGCTCGGGGAAGCGATAAAGAGCAGCAACAATAATGCAAAAAAATACATCGAGGTCAGACGTATAAAACGTAAGGGGGCATGAACTTTCATAATGTTCTTGTTTCGTTTTTCTATAAACACAACAACAGCAAATAAAACGAATCGTTATTAATGTACTTTTAGTGGATTTCTCACCTACAGGTGAGAGTCTATGTTCCGACTAATGTACCTATGCTATTAAAACGATTGCGCTTATCTCAAGTTACAACTGTAAAAAATAACAACAGCAAAGAAAGAACGTTCAGAGGAAAACCAACTGGAGACCTCTAAAACGGACTACAAATATAGGTATTTCTTCTGGGGTTAGCACAAAAAATCAAGTAATTATCACTCCTTCTTTTGTTCTTGAGACGGCGTAATTTCCTGCGGCGGCGTTTTTTGCTCTTGCAGTTTCGGGTCGACTGGCTGTATATCAAGCGGCGATTTATTGGAATCAGATGCCGTGGAGTCATTTCCCCGTATGATATTCCCGCTATAATTAGTATTAAAATATGCTAATTTCGGCTTTATCGCTTGATATGCATACTTCATAAATCGCCCCCAGATCGGGGCAGCAGCCCTGCCGCCTTGACCGTTGGCGCTGGTAAAAGTAATCCGCTTGTCATCAAAACCCACCCAAACCCCGGCGGCGTATTGCGGTGTATACCCAACAAACCATGCATCAGCATAACTTTGGGTTGTGCCTGTTTTTCCAGCGGCAGGATAATTGAACCACTGCCTAACACTTGAAGCGGTTCCGTTATCAACAACCGCCTTTAAGCAAGTTGTCATCATTTGCGCTATCTTCGTGTCAAAGACATATTCAAATTCCGGCTTAGCTCGATAGATAACTTTTCCATTTCTATCTTCAACTCTTAGAATAGAATATGGTGCAGCTCTGATACCGTCATTGGCAAAGACGCTGAAGGCAGATGTTATCTCAAGCGGCGTGACATCAGAGGTTCCCAGCGCCATAGAAGGTGTTGCGACAAGATTCGATTTTATACCCATCTTCTTCGAGAGAGCTACTACATCGCGAGGTGTTGTCAGATCCATTAAGGCATGAATGGCACAAAGATTTACCGACCATTGCAATGCCGTTCTAATTGACATCGCCCCTCCGACGTTACCGCTTGAGTTTCTCGGTCGCCATATTTTATCACCGTCCTGCATCTCTATCGGTTCGTTTGAGACAGTAGATTCAGGAGTATAACCTTTCTCGAAGCAGCTGGCATAAACAAATGGCTTGAATGCAGAGCCGGGCTGTCGGACAGACTGTGTTACTCTGTTAAGTCCGTATCGAACCTCTCGATAGTTAGAACTGCCAACCAGTGCTAGCATCGCCCCGGTCTTAGGGTCGAGACAGATGAATCCTGCTTGAAGACGTAGTCCGGCTTTCTTGATGCTATCAACATATCTCGGGTCGCTGCGAAGTCGTTTGAAAATTTTCAATTTATCTTCGTCTGATTCTGCTGTTCTGAATTCAACTTGTTTACGTATTGATTGTGCCACGATAGAGTCGAGTAGCTCTTTTCGAGTAGCCCAACTCCAAGACTTATCAACATAGTTGGCTTGTGCGAAAGAGATGTGCTCATCTACCGCTTTATTTGCGGCGCGCTGAAGATCAGCGTTCAACGTGGTATAGACGACAAGTCCGTCGCGGTAAAGATCATACCCAGCAAGCTCCGGTTTTTTGGCTAATTCCTGACGTACCATCTCCGTGAAGTGTGGCGCAATGCCTTGATACCCTTTTTGAGGTTGAACCTTGATCGGTTCTTGTTTCATCTTCAATGATTTTGACTCTTCAAGGACTCCTGCATCTACCATGCTTTCAATAACTGTGTTACGACGTGCAATTGCTTTGTCGTAGTTATCTTCAGGGTCGTAGTTTTCAGGTCCTTTAAGTATGCCTACAAGATAGGCACATTGCGCCGGAGTCAGCTTCGAGACATCCTTACCAAAATATACCTGACTTGCAACCGATACGCCATACGCACCACGCCCCATGTAGCAGACATTCAAGTACATCTCAAGTATTTCATTCTTGGTATGGGAGCGTTCAATTTGTACTGCGCTGATGGCTTCTCTGATCTTCCGAAGGGGTGTTTTCTCTTGCGAGAGATATAAATTCCTTGCAAGCTGTTGTGTTATCGTGCTGGCACCTTGTTTTGGTGAAAGGGTGATAACATCTATCCATGCTGCCTTCATCGTCCGCCAGACATCAAAGCCCCAGTGGTCAAAGAAATTTCTGTCTTCGGTGGCGATGAGTCCATCAAGAAGTGCTTTGGGTACTTCGCGGAGTTTAACCGTCGTCCGGTTCTTAATATAGAACTGATCTATCGGTTCGCCATCAGCACTGATGATACGCGTAGCAACTTCGGGCTTTGGATTCTCAAGCTGGTCAAGTGTCGGAAGACCTTTATTAACTTCAATGATGAACCAACCACCACCTATAACAACAACTGCTAAT
>JAYUZC010000362.1:0-3620 GCA_043752045.1 Bacteroidota bacterium
ATCAACACGGACAAATGTATCAATGACTGGCGGATGTTTGTCTTCGTTCGCGCATTCTATGACGATAGGGTGTTCACATATATCAGAACCATCAATTTCATTGACAAAGATGGGGTACCCCAAACCAGGACTGATGGCGGTAAACTTCAGAGTGCTTAAAAGATCCGTACTGCACTGTGTGACTTTTTCGGGTTTGATAGTCCAACTTGCATACCCTACCCCGAGAGGTGGTATGTACTCCCCAACTTGAACTCCTTGTTGCTGGGTTTTACCACCGTTGGTGACAGGTGCAGGTCCGGTTATTGTAAGATACGGTCCAACCGTCAGTGAGAGCTTGGTATTAGGAGCACCAGCAACAGTCTGCGGGTTGAATGCATAGAACTCTATATTAAAAGGATCAGGTACTAAATTAGGTGCCTGCCATTTAATACGAAGAGGATAGAATACAATACCAAATATCTGCCCTTTGCACGTTGCGAACTCACCTGTTCCGTATGAAGTCGCAGCAAGAAACGATTCCTTATTTGGTACACCTGTACCACCACTAAATTCAAGCAATGTTGCACAATCCCTATATTCTCCACCCGGAAGTGGTGTCGGTGGTCCCCATCGGACTGTGATAAGTGTATTCCAATCTCCGATCGTCTGACGGTAGGGCTTGGTAAGCCCGAGATTTGCAAATGTGTTATCAGTGTAACCCTGCCCGGTTAGTCCGGGATCGAAAGTTGGGCTATTGGGAAGTCTATTTTGGAATGCTACATAGAACCACGGTACACCTGTCCCTGTAGATGAGGTAAATACATCCCAGTTTGGGCGATAACCATATCGTGTTAGTATTGGAGCACCGTCATTGACCACATTATCGACTCCTACCTGAACATCTAAGAGATATTGAACAGCAATACTGGCGGGATTTTGTGTTTTATTCAACGCTTTCCAACGGAATACGATCTGCTCACTGCGTTCAAAGAGGACCGGATAGACTTCCTGGATAAGATCAACGCCGTCTTTGTCACGCCATATACATACGATAGTATCTGTATTAGGATTTATACCTTTTTTCTTCGATAAAACTCCATTGGTTAAAATAAAAGTATTCGCGGGCAATACACCAAGCCCTACATCATTATTCGTATAGACCTTTCCATTCACACTAAAAGAAACGAATGACTTCTGCGGATAGCTGTACGATCCACTTATAGGGTTGCCGGGAAACTGTTTCACTTGCACCCAACCCGAACCGTGATCGACAATAGCAGTTACATATTTCTGTCCGGTTTTCAAAGCTATTCCGCCCTGCCCAAACGCTGCAACAGAAAGGCACATAGCAAAAAAAGCCGACATAATGCCGGTAAGACGAGGGGGTATCGCCGTGAAGTTCATTCTCATGATCGTATCCTTAATACTATAGTATGGTAGCCATATAAAAGTAAAACGCTCGAGAGCGGCTACAGTTACAACACAAACTCTATAATGGGTTACTCTAAGATGTACTTTAACCCGACCATTAACTGTAATGACGATATTTTCCAGTCAGTTGCAGTTGCATTACTGCGTATCGTATTAAATGGGAAATCGTACCCAATCATCGGCGAAATGAGTGCTTTATCGCTAAGTGGTATATCGTAGCCTGCGGCTATTAATGCAGAAATACGCAACTTCTCAACATCCTTAATCTCGCCATCTTCGAGGGTTTCCTCAAGTGTTCCACTTTCAAAAGTAACACCATCAAATACTCTCCCGTCATCAAGAACAACTTGCGAGGATGCGAGTTCTCTATGGTGGACAAACTTGCTTGACATTAGGAAGCCGATACCTGCTGACAATTGTATAAAAGGTCCTCCGCGGAAGAACTGGTACTTTACCCCCGGGGCTAAAGTTAAGTACGTTATATTTACTGCGCCATTCCTATTAAATTTAACTGTTCCGGTGTCAAGTACATCACCAGGCTCAATTCGTATAGAAGCTCTTTCTGCGATAAGCACGTCACTTGTCGTTGACATCGCATTAATTCCTGCCTTGAAGCTGATCGCCCAATCGTAACTAAGAGGAAGCTCAAAAACCAAATTAGCTATAAACCCTGTGCCCTTACCATCAGCGAACTCGCAATTACATGCTGCAAGGAACGTCCCTTCCTGTCTATTAAGCCCCACACCAAGCTCTACGCCAGCTCTCGCTGGTGGAGCACCGGGACCGAAAAGATCACCTCTTGATAATATCTGCCCTTGTGCCACGGATGTCAGTAACGTAAGAGTCAGAATCGCAAGCGTAATGTATGTATGTCGTTTTGTCATTATTCTATTCATGCTTTGCGATTACTGTTTACCTACGATACGGACTTCCACACGGCGGTTCTTCGCACGGGCTTCATCTGATGTACCAAAGACGAGCGGTGCGGATTTACCAAATCCCTTTACGATAGCAACCTGATCTTTCGGAACACCTTTTGATGTCAGATACTCAGTAACTGCAACTGCACGGCGCTGAGAAAGCACATCGTTATACTCTTCGGTACCTTGGTCATCTGTGTGCCCGAGTGCTTCGAGCTTCACATACGGATTCTCCTTGACTTGTTCTATAAATCGAGTGAGTTTGCTCATTTGTTCATCTTTGAGATCAAACTTATCAAGCTCGAAAAATACCATCACAGCATCAATAGTAGATGGTTGAAGTCGTATCTCTTTCTCAACAGTTATCATCGCTTCACGCTTTGGCGGTATCGGCACCGGAGAGCTGTATGGCTCATAGTCTGCTACAGTTGTTGATACTTTGTACGAAGCAAAAGGCTTTGCATCGAACTCAAAAAGCGACCCGCCTCTTGAAGGGTCTGCATTCACATTCCTCGTGCTTGTCTTTCCGTCTTTATCAGTTTCTTCTAAGAAAACATTCGCTGCGACTGCTTTGCCTGTAAAGACATTGGTCACGTGACCAACGATGCGTACCTTCGATGGGATGAGTTTAATGTCTTCAGAAAATCCTTCTTCGCTAAAAGTTGAGGGTGCCTGAACTTCGATAGAACCGTTCTGATAATAATCAGCTCCTGCTTTTACATTTACCAGCTTTCCTATTGGAGCCATCGTACTATATTGACGGGCAGTACCTGTATTCGCTAATGATTCACCAGCAGGGACACCAAGGGTTGTTGTCGGTTCTGTACGAACCGGCATTCCTGTCTCCGCGTCAAGTACTTGACCACGGAAAGCAATAGATTTCGGTTTTGGTTTTATCGGATTAGGAGAAATGCGATAGAGATCAAAGTTGCCTTGTCCGCCGCTCCTATCACTTGCGACATATAGTGCATCTTCGATCGGAGGAATTGAAAAGAACAACTCATTCGACTTTGAATTAACCGCAGACCCGAGATTCTTAGGGGCTGACCAAGTATTATCTCCAGTACGGAAAGTTACGTAAATATCATACCCGCCTTGACCACCATCAATATCATCAGATGCAAAATAGAGGGTTTGATTGTCACTTGAGATAAATGGCGAAAGCTCATCACCGCTGGCACAGAAGCTCAATATTGTCGGAGCACCCCAACCGCCACCACTATTTTTTGTGGACATATAGATGTCCATTCCGCCAGCACCTTTTTTGCGGTCACTCGCGAAAAACATCAG
>JAYUZC010000363.1:0-3607 GCA_043752045.1 Bacteroidota bacterium
GCAACTCTTCGTAAGCGCTGGTCTGCACTGCCGATTACCGAGCCCGATAGTATCGTTGCAGAACTTGCGTCGGATTATTCGGATGAACCTTACGCGGGAGTAAATCCATTCGACCTTGCTCAACAACGCGGAGTATCAAACGCTTCAGATCTATTAAAATCAAATGTTGGAGATGTGATTGTACTCCCTGGACCGGGAATCTTCAATGTAGTAAAAGTATATTCACTGCTTGATACCGGTGCTATCTACTTTCATTCTCGTCATATTCTAATTAAAAAAGAAAAGGGCATGAACGTTGATAGCGCAAAAGCAATGGCTAATCAACTCTACGCGCAACTTCAATCGGGTGCTGACTTTGCAGACCTTGCACGTAAATTCTCTACAGATGGTTCTGCACAAGCCGGTGGTGATCTGGGCTGGGTGAAAGAGAAGATGTTCGTGCCGGAATTTGAAAAAGTTGCGCTGAGCGCACCATTGGGGAAGGTTCAAGCACCAACCGAAACACAGTTCGGATTCCATATCATAGAAGTACTTGAACGCACACGTAAAACAATCAATGCTGGTGTTATACCAGTTGTAGTACGCTCAAGTTCGCAGACAACTCGTCTGATTGATCAACAAGCACGTCTCTTCCGCGAAAAAGCATCAAACGATGGTTTTGACATCGCCGCAAAAGAGATGAATCTCCGTGTGATTGCAGATGTTCCTCCTGTGACCAAACAAGCACAGCCACTCTTTAACAGTAAGTCATTTGTCAATTATATTCTTGAGTTATCCAATGGGGAGATAACCGAACCTGTCAAATTACCATCGGTAAAAGGCACAGTTGTCGCTCAAGTAACCGAAACAATTGCCAAAGGTGTAGCCACACTTGAGGGGGATGTAACACAATCTATTAAATCCCGCCTCGCTCGCAAAAAACTTGTTGAGTCATTAGGGGCTAAAGCAAAAGAACTTCGTGCATTAGTCGGTGCTGGTGAGGGCGTAGAGAAGATAGCAGCATACGATACGAACTTTGCCCCAAAGCTCTTGACATTTGGTCCTGCTGAGTCAGTTGCCGGTCTTGGGACTGAGTATGCAGTTAATACGGCTGCTTATAAATTAAAACCGGGTGAGGTCAGTCAGCCAATCAAAGGTGAGAATGGGTACTACATTGTGCAACTTATTGCCCTCAACCCTGCATCCAAGCAAGCACTTGAAGCACAAAGAGCGCAATTCTATCAAAACTTAAATCAAGAAAAACAGCAAAGATTCTTTTCAGAGTGGTTTGAGAAGATGAAAAACGATGCAGATATCATTGACTATAGGACTCGAATGAGATAAGCAGTTTATTTATTTTTTTCTTAAAAGGTCAGAGTAACATTCTGACCTTTTTTATTCAACCGTAACCGATTTTGCAAGGTTACGTGGTTGGTCAACATTTGTACCACGTGCTACGGCCATGTAATAGGAGAGAAGCTGTAAAGGAATTACCGATAAAATCGGTACAAGTATCGGATGAGTAGTTGGAATGTAAATCACCTTCTCTGCAAGCTGATGAATATCCTTATCTCCTTCGCTCGCTATTGCGATGAGTCTTCCGCCGCGAGCACGAACTTCCTGAATGTTTGAGATGACCTTCTCATAGACATCATCCATAGGCGCAATTACAACAACTGGCATATTCTCATCAATAAGTGCGATTGGTCCATGTTTCATTTCTGCGGCAGGATAACCCTCCGCATGAATATAGGAGATTTCCTTGAGCTTCAAGGCGCCTTCAAGAGCTACCGGATAGTTATAGCCGCGCCCAAGGTAAAGGAAGTGATCTGCGTCGCTAAAAGAATCTACTATCTCTTTTACAGTTTCTTCGCATGAAGTAACGATGCTCTGAACTTGATCGGGAAGGGCAATGAGCTGATGTATCAACGCCTTCCCGTCAACTACGGATAAGCCCTTCATTCTCCCCAACATTATTGCAAGAAGAGCGAAGACAGTCACTTGTGAAGTAAATGCCTTTGTCGAGGCAACGCCTATTTCCGGACCGGCATGAATATAGACACCACCGTCAGATTCACGAGCGATCGTTGAGCCAACAACATTTACGATGCCGAGCGCTAATGCCCCTTTGCGTTTGCCTTCTTTCATTGCCGCAAGGGTATCAGCCGTTTCACCTGATTGGCTGATGACGAACATGACATCACCCTCATTCACGACGGGGTTGCGATATCTGAATTCACTTGCATATTCAATATCTACCGGAATTTGAGCGAACTGCTCAAGCATGTATTTGCCGATGAGTCCGGCATGGTAGCTCGTGCCACACGCGGTAATAATAATGCGCTTTGCTTTGCGGAGGGCAGGGAGGTGGTTACGGAGTCCACCGAGTATGATAGAACCTTCGTCTTCGATGATGCGTCCGCGCATTGCATCCTTGACGGTGGCAGATTGCTCATGGATCTCCTTGAGCATAAAATGTTCATATCCACCTTTCTCTATCTCCTCTAAATCGAAGGTGATAGACTCCGGCGTTCGAGTAACTTCTATGTCTCCAATTGTGCGGATATTGACAGATGATCGTGTAATAGTCGCTATTTCATTGTCAGCAAGATAAATGACATTGCGTGTATGTGCAACTAGCGCTGCGGCATCGGAAGCGACGAAATTCTCATTATCTCCAATACCTATTACAATAGGTGATCCCTTGCGGGCACAGACTATTTCGTCTGGGGAATCCCCGGCGACAACACAAACACCATACGCGCCGACAACCTCATTGAGTGCAAGGCGAACAGCCTCAGTGAGCGACATCCCTTTCTTATAAAACTCACCAACAAGATGTGCAAGAACTTCCGTATCCGTTTGGCTCTCAAAAGTATGTCCAAGCTGGGTCAGTCGTTCTTTAATGACACTATAATTCTCAATAATACCGTTATGGATGAGCGCAATCTTGTGGGATTGGTCGGAATGCGGATGGCTATTCACATCGCTCGGTGCTCCGTGCGTAGCCCAACGGGTATGACCGATACCTATGTTCGGAGTGAACGGGAATCCCTTGAGGAGTTCATCAAGCTCGGCAACTTTGCCTTTTTTCTTCTTGATGATAAGTTCTTTCGCCTTTGGCATAGATGAGCCGTTAGTAGCAACAGACTCAAGTATGGCAACGCCTGCCGAGTCATAGCCGCGATACTCAAGCCGCTTCAGACCGGAAAGAATGATGGGGAGAGCGTTCTGCTGCCCGATATATCCTACGATTCCGCACATATTTTTCTTACAGGAAAAAAATAAAAACAAAGTTTTGTACGTTCTGTTACACTGAATGTTTTAGTCAATAATTCATACCATTGCGAGTAGCACTACTAATAGAATATGACGGCAAAGACTTTTCCGGTTGGCAGGTTCAACCTGGAGAGCGGACTGTGCAAGGCGAACTGGAAGCTGCCTTTAGGAAGGTTGTTCGTAATGAGTCGCCTATCCTTGGCTCTGGACGTACTGATACCGGCGTACATAGCTCCGGCATGGTCGCACACATAGACCTTAACGACGAGTGGAAGGATGACCTCTATCAGCTTCAACACAGTATTAATGGCGTAACGGGCTATGATGTTGTGCTCAAGGATATGCGTGT
>JAYUZC010000364.1:0-3596 GCA_043752045.1 Bacteroidota bacterium
GCAACCTGCTGTGGTATGATAACATACAGCAATGCCTTTTGCCAGTCTATCAAGAGCATGATAACTATGAATGCCCCAAGTGCTACATACTGCAAAGAATAGAGCCAAAAATCAGTACGGTTGGTGCTCCAAAGCTCCTTGAGATAATTTCGTATCGGAGTCTGCTGGAAATAGCTGCTGATAGGGGGATAGGTTATCAACGTCTTTAAGTTATTTGCCTCGCTATAGCGATACGTAATCGTGAAATCTCCTTCTTTATTGTTGAGTTTATGGTGATTCTTGTTATGCGTCGGTATCCATCCGAATGCCGGGAAGCCGTAAAAAAGCGTCAGCCAATAATCGGTAAGCGTATTAAGTACTTTATTCGTCCAGATTGAAACGTGGTTGTGGTTATGCGCGATAACTGCCGTTGCTACAGCAAGATACAGGCTAAGAACGAAAAGAAAGATATTGAAGCTTTCGAGGTTCCATTGGAGGATAAGCACCGATGTGGTGACTATCATATAGACTATGGTGCGTATGTCGGCTTTATATTTAAGCATAATAGGTAATTCTACGAAATAGAAACGACAGAGTTACCTCTGCAGTCTGCATATTACTATTGGGGAGCACAACACCTCAATTTGAGGCATTCTATAAAACAGAATTGCTCTGGATGTCGTTTCTCAAAAGAAACTACACGAGTGCCTTGCTATAAAACTTCTGGATATACTCAATAAGCATTCGTTCGCTGGTGAAGTTAGGGATGACCGAAGCCATTGACTCCTTAGCAACCTTTATCCAGCCATGCGGAATGTCGGTAAGCTCACGGTGATAGTATAAAGGTACTATCTCTTTCTCAAGTGTTTGGTATATTACTTCTATATCTACAGCATCTTGTTCTGCGGGAGTTGCATCTTCGGGTGAGTCTATCGCCCAGCCGTTATTCTTGTTGTACCCTTCTATCCACCATCCGTCAAGCACAGAAAAATTCGGGACACCGTTTATTGCAGCTTTCATCCCGCTTGTGCCAGATGCTTCGAGCGGCTTGCGGGGTGTATTGAGCCAAAGATCAACACCCTGCACAAGATACTTCGCAGAGTGCATCGAATAATTTTCGAGGAAATATATTTTCCCTGTGAAGAGCGGGTCGTTCGCATAGTCCCAAATGGTGCGGATGAGGGCTTGTCCTTCTTTATCAGCCGGATGTGCTTTGCCGCTGAAGACTAACTGCACCGGCATGTTTTCACCGTTAAGGATTCTGGCAAGCCGATCAGGATCGGTAAAAAGCAATGTTGCACGTTTATACGTTGCAAAGCGACGCGCAAAACCAATGGTGAATGCACGCGAATCAAAAAGTGCACCACGTACGATAAGCTCTCTATCATTTACGCCTACGTACTGCTCTCGAAGCGTTGCAAGGATAAGTCCTTGAAGGTCTTGATTTAATTCTTGACGAATCTTCCAGAACAGTTCATCGGGTATCTGATGTATCTGCTTCCAGTATTCGACGTCGGTGAGGTTCTTCTTCCAGACACCATGCAATGAAGAAGTGAAAAGCTCGTTCCACTCGGGTGCGAGCCATGTCGGAATATGTACACCATTTGTTACAGAGCCGATATTATCGTACTCCTTCCACATCGTGCGCGTTACCTCTTCATGCTTTTTACTGACTGCATTGCGGTACGATGTCATATTCATCGCAAGCGATGTCATATTGAATGCATCGCCCCATACTTCTTCGTGTTTACCTAAAAGCAAAAAATCATCTTTTGGAATCCCTATTTCTTCGATCGTCTTTGCAAAGTATTCGGTAATAAGATCAAATGAGAATGCATCGTGTCCGGCTGGTACCGGCGTATGCGTCGTGAAGATGCTCGTTTTCTTTATCATGCTAACAGCATCAATAAGCGAGATGCCCTTTTGCATTTCAAGACGCAAACGTTCGATGAATATGAACGCGGCATGACCTTCGTTCGCATGCCATACATCCGGCGTAATACCAAGTGCAGCAAGGGTTTTGACTCCGCCAACACCTAACGCTATCTCTTGACGTAAGCGATAGACCTTATCGCCGCCATAGAGTCGTTTTGTTATTTCTCTATCATCAGGTGCATTGAGTTCAAGGTCTGAATCCATCAGATAGATCGTCGTTCGACCAACCTTCACTCGCCATATCTGCAGATGAAGGTCTTGAGGTTCGTTATCAAGGCGCAGTGAAATTATGAGCGGCGAGCCATCAGGAAGAAACACCTGTTGAACAGGTGAATTTGGAAAATCAAGGTTGCGATATTCCGTTATCTGCGAACCGTCGCTATCAATATGCTGCTCAAAGTATCCATACGGATAGAGGAAGCCGATCGCAACAAGCGGCAGACCAAGATCACCTGCTGTTTTGACATGATCGCCGGCAAGAATGCCAAGCCCACCGGAGTATATCGGCAAACTTGCATGAAGCCCATATTCGGCAGAAAAATATGCTATTGTTTTGCCTAAAAATTCTTTATGATTTGTAAGAGTGAAGGTCTCTGTCGTTGCATGTTCTTGCTCATAGATATCCATGACTCTGTCGTAGTAGGCAAGGAATGTAGGATTTTCTGCTAGGAGAGCAAACCGTGCTTGTGAGACAGTGCGAAGCTGCTCGATAGGATTATGCTCGGTATCATGCCAATGGCTTCGGGAGATCATCTTAAATAGAGAACGCGCCTCGGCACTTGATGCCCACCAAAGGTCGGTGGCAAGTTCGGCAAGTCCGGCAATGCGGTGTGGTAAGCGTTGTTGTATCTCTCGAAGTTCAGCCATTGGGGTTCGTAAACACACGGCAGGGCAAACTTGTCAATTATTTTTTCTGTCTTGTTTTTATGAGGATGTTGTTATCAAAAGTGTACCCTGCAATTTCCTTACAAAACAAAAGCGCGCCGGATAGGGCGCGCTTTCTCATCCGAGAAATAAGGCAAATTATCTGCCGAGGAAAAACGTATAGCATAGTCCGCCCTGGAGCGTACCGACGGGGTAGGTCATTTCTGTACCATCAATTTTTTTATCATTCTTGATAGCACTGGTAAGCCCGTACGCTGCCTGAACGAAGAAATTGAGCTCGCTCGTTGTGCTTTGTGTGATTGGGATAAGTCCTCCGAGTCGGAAATCAATAACCGTACCAAGGTCTTCTTTGTCAAAATCCTGTTCACTTGATATTTCTAGTGGCTTTGATGCCTTATAACTTGTCGTTGCAGCATTCGGCATGTTAATATCTATGCCAACCATGAACGCACCGAATTTTACACCCGGCTGAATAGAGATGTATGTAAGATTAGCCGTAGACTCACCAAAATCTGCGCTTTCTTGATTGCGGAAATAAATTGGTCGGCTCTGGTAACCAAGACCTAGCGTGATACCGAATGTTTTGGAAAGTTCATATACTCCGAGTGCACCTGCAGTATATGCAAAGAGCATACCCGTCTTTAATCCTTCTGGTACTTCACCTGTAAAAACAGCTGCGCCTGCAGTGAAAAATGGTCCTACACCAAAGTACGGCTTGAATGGAGTTGGTGTTGCATCCTGCGCGATGCTTTTTGTTGAGGTAAATACCATCAGCGCGACGAGCACACTAGATACAA